>NZ_JBQQBW010000214.1:0-4076 GCF_052245415.1 Streptomyces sp. 8N706
CCAACGGATACCTCACCTCCTGACCCCACGAAATGCCCAACCCCCGGGGGCCTGCTCAGTGCGGTGCGGGCCCCCGGGGGTTGGGCATTTCGTGGGGTCAGGAGGTGAGGTATCCGTTGGTGAACCGCATGGTCGGGGAGATATGGCAGCCGGGGAGGATTCCGGAGACGATGCGGGCTGGGGCGCCGGGGATGTGGACGATTTCCACGCGGGAGCTGAGCGGTTTGGCTGCTGACCGCAGGCCGTTGGACTGTTGCCCGAGCAGGTCCTCTCCCGGCAGTTTCATGATCAGCTTAGTGTCCGAGAGGTAGCCGAGTCCTTCGTAGAAGGTGGTGAGCTCCGGGGGGTGTTCCAGTGTGAGCAGCTGGTATCCGGCCTGCCTGAAGCGGCGCTCGGCGGCACGGATCAGTTTGCGTGCGATGCCCTGGCCGCGGTGGTTGGGGTGCACCGCGACCGCGTGGATTGCTGCTATGCGGGACTTCAGGAAGCGGGGCAGTGCGGTTCGGGCGCAGAGCGGGTGTTCGTAGACCCACTTTGGTACTCCTCCCAGCAGGGCGCCCACGGTGTGCTGGTGGGTGTTCTTGGCTACCAGGCAGAGGATGGGGCCATGGGAGAGCGGAGGGCCGGGCCTTAAGGAGAGGACCTGTCCCAGGTTGGTGGGTAGCGGGTGGCCGGGGGTGGTGGCGGCGATCAGGGGGAGGTATGTGCCGGTGTCTGCGGGGCGGGCGTCGCCGATGCGCACGGGTGAGGCGGTGGCCGGGCCGGTGGTGGGAGTGGAGGGCGCTGGAATGGCAGGTGGGGGGTCGGTGTGGATGGGGACCGTCACGGTCGGCGGGCGGTGGGTGTGGGTGGTCACGGCTGGTAGGGCCTTTCGGTGGTGGTGTGGGTGCCGGGCGGCGGGTGACGGGCCCGGCTGGTGTGTGGGGGGGGGCGGGCCGGAGCCGGAAGAGGGGGGCTCCGGTGTGGCCGGGCAGAACGGTGGCGGGGCGCAGGGTTAGAGCCGCAACCGCGGGCCGGGCCAGGGGTTCGGCGCGCCGCTGTTGGCGCGTGAGGTCCGCATGAGGTCAGGGTTGGCAGGCGGGGCAGTGCTCGTGGCTGTCGTAGTTGTGGGTGCCTTCGTCGTGTTCGTCGGCGAGGTCGGCGCATGCGACGCAGTAGGTGTCTGGGCTGTCGTCGGGGTGGGGTTGCGCGTTGCACCAGCGGTTACGGCACCTCTTCGGCGTGCTCGGCGCGGGGGGCGTGGGGGCAGGGGGCGTGGGGAGGGGGTGGGTGGCATGAGGAGAGTTCCGTTCGGTCCGCCGAGGTTTGGCTGTCGGCCCGGGGTGGCCGGGGCGTGACCGTGTCGGGGCAGGCGGCAAGCGGCGCAACCACCGGGGGGCAGGTTCGTTGCTGGTGTGCGGCTGTCGCTGGGTGGACGTACATCAGGGGCGGGCTGGCCCGGGCGGGGCGGCTCTGCGCGCCGTGTGGGTGTTATGCAGTGGGCGGGGGTCAAGCCCGCTCGAACGTCGGGGCGCCGAAGTGCTGGGCATCGGCTTTGGTCATGTGCGCGGTGTCGATGTCGGCGGGCACGGCGTAGACGGCGTTCCAGGTCTCGCCTGTGCGGCCGCCTGGTACGCACTCGCCGTCGACTGCGAACCGCAGGCTGTGCATGCCGGGGGTCTCGGCGGCGATCACTCGGCTCGTGCGCTGCTGCCAGGTGAGTGCGGCGCCGTTGTCCTGGGCGGTGGCGTGGTCTTGCCACTTGCGGCCGTGGCAGTCGGCGAGGGTGACGATCCAGGCCGCCAGGGCGGCGGAGTCGGCTGCGTAGTTGCCCGAGGCGAATTCGGCGATCTTTTCCCGGTAGGGGGGTTTCGCTTCCTGCGTCCAGCGGACCGCCATGACGCTGTGCTCGCCGGTCGGGTGGTAGTTGGAGCACTCGCGCCCGTAGATGTCGGTTCCGGCCCAGGTGAGTTCTGAGCGGTCGGCGAAGGTGTAGCGGGCGTGGGTTCCGGCGGAGTCGGGCCACGGTGCGCAGGCGATGCCGTGTGCTGCCAGGCGGGCGAACACTGAGCGGGACACGGTCTGTGTGGGGTCGATGGGGGTCTGGGAGTCGACCGGTACGGTCCAGCACTCGCGGCCGGTGTAGCGGAACAGCTGTTGGCCGGTGAGGCCGTTGTACTCGACCCATGGCTTGGGGTCGTGGGTGTGGCGCGGCTGGTGGGCGACAGGGGTTCCCTGGTCGTGTCCGGCCATGATCCGCAGCCTGGGCGGGGCGTCTTTCTCCTCTCCGGTGTGCTGCTGGTACGCGGTGTCGGCGCTGCGGCGGGCGGTGAGGAGTTGTCGGGTGTGGTTTTTGCGCTTGGGCATGGGTGTGCGCCTTTCGTGTTCGTCGGCCCGGGCGCCGGGGGGGGGCGGGGCCCGGCGGTGTGAACGGTGGTGGGGCGCAGGGTTAGGGCCGCAAGCGGAAGGTCTCGGGGCGGGGGGCCGGCGCGCACGTTGGGTGGTGTGGGCCGTTGGGCGGGGCGGCAAGCCGGGGGTGCACCCCAGGGGGGATGTTGCGGGAGGTGCCTGGCTGCCCGGGGGCCCAGGAGGGAGGTGCCGGGGGCCGGGGGCCGGGAGGGGCAGGATCGGTGAGCGGCCCGGACCGTTCCGGGGGGAACTGGTCCGGGCCGCTGTAGTCCGGCGCGTGGGGCGATTCGGGTGGTGCGGAACCTCGGGGGCGGTCCGTGTGCCGGTGACCGGTGGGGGCCGGATGCTGCCTTTAGAACGGGGGGTGGCCCGGTTCCGAGTGCGGGGGTGTTGCGGGTGGTTGGGTGGTGGGCAGGGGCGCGGAGGGGTCGGCGGCCAGGGCGAGGAAGACGGTGGCGTGGGGCACGCTTGAGGGCGGGATGCGCAGGACGCTCACGTGCCCGTGCTCGTCGAGCCTTGCGGTGGCTCCGCTGGTGTAATGCCGGTCGGGGTCGAAGGGGTGGATGGCGCCGCCGGGGAGGATCTCGTACCAGGCGTCCGGTTGTTGGTCTCCCAGTTTGGGCGGGCCTTCCTCTGCTCGGGGGAAGGGGTGGAGCACGCTGGCGACCGTGGTGAGCCATCCGGCGAGTACGCGGTCGGCGTCGTGCGGGTGGAGGTCGGTGAGTTCCACTTCCGCTTTGGGTGTGTAGAAGAGGCGGATACTGCCCGTTGGCCCTGTGGGGTTGTGGGGCGACCACTGGGCGCGCTGGTCGGGGGCGTTGGCCGGTGGGGTGATACGGCTGAGGGTTCCGGTGGTGGCCAGCAGGGCCAGGGCGTAGGCAACGGCCTGGTCGTGTGCCTGCTGCCAGGTGTGGAGGCTGCTGGGGGGCTTGGGATTGTGGTGGGCTGTGGGCGTGGTCATGGGTTGGGGGTTGCCCTTTCTGCGGGTGGGCTGGTGTGAAGCCGGGGGGTGGTGGCTGGCCGTGGAGAGCGCCGCGGGCTCCAGTCCCCGGGCGGGCATCACCGTGGTGTGGCGCGGGGTTATTGGCGCAACCGGCGCACCCCTGGGGCGGAGGCGGCTTCTGTGCTGCGTCGCGTCGGTTGCGGGGCAGGCACCACCTGGGTAGCCCGGGCCCGGTGGCGGCGGTGCGGGTCGGTGGCTCGGGTGAGGTGCTTGGGGCGGGTCTGGTGTGGGGGAACTGCAAGGGGCGCGGCCCGCTCCCTTGGCCGGAGCGCGGCAGGGAGCGGGCCGCGGGGGTGGGGTGGTCACCTGTCGAGGTGGATCCGGATCTCGTAGCCGGTGTTGTTGAACGGGCGCTCGGTCTCGGCGACGAACTGTGCTTTGTGGGGGGTGTGGCACTGGATGGTGTGGGCGCCGCGGCCGGTGGCGTTGTACAGGCGGACGATGTAGCGGGCGTCTTGGGGGACGCCGCCGGGGACGGGCTGGACGCGGGGGGTGAAGCCGCGTTGGTGGAGGTCGGCGTTCTCGGCCGGGATGCAGCCGGTGCACAGGAACCGGCGGTCTGCGGGGTGGTCGACCCACACCGCGCCGTAGGTCAGGCAGGAGGGGCGGGCGCAGCGGATGCCGTCGGCGCAGCGGGCGCGGACGGCGGCGCGGTCGGCTGCCTCGCGGGCGAGGTGGGCGGGGA
>NZ_JBQQBW010000215.1:0-4056 GCF_052245415.1 Streptomyces sp. 8N706
GCCGCCAGACCGCCCGCATAGCCCTGACCGACGGCGCGCACCTTCCAGGCGCCCTGTCTGCGGTACAGCTCAAGGGCGACGACCGCTGACTCCGACTCCAGATCGGTGATGGTGTAGCTGGCGACCTCGGTGCCGTCGAGGCCGGTCACAGCGACGAACGGCGCGGCGAGGGCCCCGAAGCGCACCGGCCCGCCGACACCGGTCGGCAGGGCGAGCAGCACATTCACCCGGTGAACGGTCTCGGGGAGGGCACCGAGGTCCACGGCGAGCCGGTGGTCGGCCGCGGCCTGCTGGGAGACTTCGAGGCCCGGGAGGTTCGGCGAGGCGGGGTGGGCCACCCATTCCGCGCCCCGTACGGTGCCCCGCTCGTCGCCCAGCGTGGCTCCGGCCACGACCGGCTTGCCCGCCGACACGCGGATCTCCAAACGGGTCCGGGGCAGTGGGTGGTTCTGCCCACGCACCAGTTCGGCCGTCATCGTGCGTCCCCCTCGTCGTTTCCTGCGTACGGTCCCGCGGCGGGTTCCCGTACGTCGCGCGTGCTGTTCCCCGCGGACGGTCCCGCGGGGATGGCCGCCCGCCCTCGGTGCGCGCGACGCCGCGGGCCGGCCCTGTCGCCCCATGTGCGGTGTGGTGCTGCGTGCGGTGCGGTGCTGCGTGCGGTGCGGTGTGGTGCAGTGGCACCGGCCTTGCTGCTGCGGGTGGTGCCGGGCGCCTGGTACGTGTGGTGCCCGCACGGCCCCCGGGGCCTGGGGCCGCCGGGAGCCGTCAGTGCTGCTCCGTGCCCCTGCGCCGGGGCGGGCCCTGCTTACAGATGCGGCAGGATCGCCGGCATCAGGTCCTGGAACGTACGGCCGTTGGCGGGGTTGCCGACGGCTGTCATCTGCCAGCCGCTGCCGGACCGGTGCACCTTCGCCATGATCTGGGCGGTGTACTGACCTCCGCCGGTCAGGGTGTAGCGCGCCAGCTCCTGGCCATTGGTCTCGTCGACGATACGACAGAAGGCGTTCTGCACCTCGGCGAACGTCTGCCCGGTGAAGGAGTTCACCGTGAAGACGATCTGGTCGATGTGGACCGGCACTCGCTGGAGATCGACGAGGATGGCCTCGTCGTCGCCGCCCTGGCCCGCGCCGCCCACCACGTTGTCGCCGGTGTGCCGCACGGAGCCGTCGTCGCTGACGAGGTGACGGAAGAAGACCACGTCCACCGGCTGCTTGTCGGCGAACAGCACGGCCGACGCGTCGAGGTCGATCTCCCTCGTACGGGATCCGAACAGTCCTCGGCGAGGAGCCGCCTGCCAGCCCAGGCCCATCCGCACCGCGGTCAGGGCGCCCCCGTCGGACTTCTGCAGGCTGATGCCCTGCCCTTTGGACAAGTTGACGCTCACGCGCTGTCCCTTCTCGAACAATCCCCATCCACCGCCTGTTTGGGCGGTTCGACTGAAACCCTACGCAGTGCGACGGACAGCGAGGCACGGCGCACCCCGATTTGTGGCGCTCTTGCAACACAGAGCGAACGGTCCTGCCGGGCAGGGCCTGGGACGGGCGGCCGCGGTGGTCGTATTCCGGTGGGGCCCGGCCGGTGACCGGTCGGACCCACCGGACCGGCCGGTGACCGGTCGGGTCCGGTGCCACGCGGGTCAGGAGAGCCCCACCTCCCTCATCTGCCGCAGCTCCTTCTTCAACTCCTTCACCTCGTCGCGCAGTCGCGCCGCGACCTCGAACTGGAGCTCCGCCGCCGCGGCGCGCATCCGCTCGGTCATGTCCTCGATCAGTTGAGCGAGTTCGGCAGCAGGCCGGTCGGTGAGAGCGCCCTTCCCCCCGGCGCCCTTGCCACCCTTGGCGCCCTTGGTCCCCTTGCTTCCCTTGCTGCCGCTGTCGGCTGCCGCGCCCGCGCCGCTCAGCGCGGGAACGGGGGCCGCCTTGCCTTCCTTGGCGCTGCGGTATCCGGTGCCCAGCAGCTCCTCGGTGTCGACCTCCTCACGGGCGATGGCCGCCACGATGTCGTTGATCTTCTTCCGCAGCGGCTGCGGGTCGATACCGCGCTCCGTGTTGTACGCGATCTGCTTCTCCCTGCGGCGGTTGGTCTCCTCGATGGCCTTCTCCATGGCCGGGGTCACCTTGTCCGCGTACATATGGACCTGGCCGGAGACGTTCCGTGCCGCGCGGCCGATGGTCTGGATCAGCGACGTCCCGGAGCGGAGGAAACCCTCCTTGTCGGCGTCGAGGATGGCGACCAGCGACACCTCCGGCAGGTCGAGGCCCTCACGCAGGAGGTTGATGCCGACCAGCACGTCGTACTCACCGGCGCGCAGCTCCCGCAGCAGTTCGACGCGGCGGAGCGTGTCGACATCGCTGTGCAGATAGCGCACCTGGATGCCGAGCTCGAGGAAATACTCGGTCAGGTCCTCGGCCATCTTCTTGGTGAGGGTGGTGACCAGGACGCGCTCGTCCTTCTCCGACCGCGTACGGATCTCGTGCACCAGGTCGTCGATCTGTCCCTCGGTCGGCTTGACGACCACCTCGGGATCGACGAGGCCGGTGGGCCGGATGATCTGTTCGACATGACCGTCGGAGCGGGAGAGCTCGTACTGCCCGGGGGTCGCCGACAGGTAGACCGTCTGGCCCACCCGGCCCAGGAATTCCTCCCACTTCAGCGGTCGGTTGTCCATCGCCGACGGCAGCCGGAAACCATGCTCCACCAGCGTCCTCTTACGGGAGGCGTCACCCTCGTACATGGCGCCGATCTGCGGCACGGTGACATGTGACTCGTCGATGACCAGGAGGAAGTCCTCCGGGAAGTAGTCCATGAGGGTGTTCGGTGCGGAGCCGGACGCACGGCCGTCGATGTGCAGCGAGTAGTTCTCGATGCCGGAGCAGCTGCCGATCTGCCGCATCATCTCGATGTCGTACGTGGTGCGCATACGCAGCCGCTGGGCCTCCAGCAGCTTGCCCTGCTTCTCCAGACGGGCCAGCTGCTCCTCCAGCTCGGTCTCGATGCCGGAGATGGCCTTCTCCATACGCTCCGGACCGGCCACGTAGTGGCTGGCCGGGAAGACGTACAGCTCCCGGTCCTCGCTCATGACCTCGCCCGTCACCGGGTGCAGCGTGGAGAGCGCCTCGATCTCGTCGCCGAACATCTCGATCCGGACGGCCAGCTCCTCGTAGACCGGGAAGATCTCGATGGTGTCGCCGCGCACCCGGAAGGTGCCACGGGTGAACGACAGGTCGTTCCGCGTGTACTGGATGTCGACGAAGCGACGCAGCAGCTGGTCGCGGTCGATCTCCTCGCCGACCTTGAGCGGGACCATACGGTCGACGTACTCCTGTGGGGTGCCCAGGCCGTAGATGCAGGAGACGGATGCCACCACGACCACGTCACGCCGGGTGAGCAGGGAGTTCGTCGCCGAGTGGCGCAGCCGCTCCACCTCCTCGTTGATCGAGGAGTCCTTCTCGATGTAGGTGTCCGACTGGGGGACGTACGCCTCGGGCTGGTAGTAGTCGTAGTACGAGACGAAGTACTCGACGGCGTTGTTCGGCAGGAGCTCGCGGAACTCATTGGCGAGCTGGGCTGCCAGGGTCTTGTTCGGCGCCATCACGAGCGTCGGCCGCTGGAGCTTCTCGATCATCCAGGCGGTGGTCGCCGACTTGCCGGTGCCGGTGGCGCCGAGCAGCACGACGTCCTTCTCGCCCGCCTGGATGCGCCGCTCCAGCTCGGCGATGGCCGTGGGCTGGTCGCCGCTGGGCTGGTAGGAGCTGACGACCTCGAAGGGCGCCACAGTGCGTTCGATCTTGGATACGGGCCGCATGGATCCACGGTACGACTCACCACTGACAAACAGGCTCGGGTACGGCCCCGGCCCCCGCTGACCAGGGCCGCGGCGAGGCAGGCCCTCGGCGGGAGGAGAGCCGGCCCGTGGCACCCATGGCACCCGTCGCCGTCCTGGTCGTTGCGGCCGTCCCCGGCGGGGTGGGTCCGGTGGGCGCCACCGGGCGTCCCCGGCGGGGTGGGGCCCGGTGGGAGCCACCGACGGACGCCGGAGGGGTGAGGACGGCGAGT
>NZ_JBQQBW010000216.1:0-3972 GCF_052245415.1 Streptomyces sp. 8N706
TCCGCCTCGGTCCCACACCGGGCCTGTGCAAGGTCGAAGGGGTGCAGGGGATGGCGTGGGCGGTGGACCTGATGGAGCAGGGCTACAACCCCGCCCGCCACATCAAGGGCGGCGACGCCGTCATGGACGAAGGAGAGTAGCCCGTGACGGATATCCACGACGCCCTCCACCGCGCCGACCAGGAGGTCTTCACCCGCGAGCCACCCAAGGGCCTCCAGGCCCGCATCAACTTCCTCCTCAAGCAGCTCAAGACCACCCGGGCCATCGCCCAGGAACTCGGGGTCACCCAGCGGTCGGTGGAGCGCTACCGCACCGGCGAGCGCAAGAAGCCGCCCAAAGACATCGCGGACCGGATCGAGGCAGCCGTCCGCGCCCGCTGGCAGCCACAGGTCCGCAAGCGCCGCCGGAAGCAGGCCGCCACCAGCACCGGCATCACCGTGGAGACCCGCGCCCGCTTCGGCTACACCGCCCCCATCGGCACCACCGACGACGGCCGCATCCGACGGCTGACCGTCCACCTCCCCCCGGCCTACGCCGCCCGCCTCTTCGACGCCAGAGAACAGGGCGCCACCGACCAGCAGATGCGCACAATCGTCGCCGAAGGACTCCAGGAAATCTATTTCAAGGACGGCGGACGCCGCGCCGCCGACCTCGAAGTCGCATTCACCGACATCGACTACGTCGACCTCTCCTTCTAAAAGGAGCACGCCATGCCTGAGGGGTTAACTGATAATGAGCCGAAGCGCGATGGGTGTCATATAGGCAGGGTTGTTGTCACCGGGGCGCCAGCACGTGACAAGCATGTTCACCGACGGGGTACTCGTGCGCAGCTCAGGCGGTCGACAGGGCACCGGAGCTGGTGACAACAGCCGTGCCTTCCACGCTGCTGGTGACAAGCAGCGCGCCGACCTGGTGACAACTGTTGTGCTTCGCCGCTCCGAAGCTGCAGGTCAGCCACCGCCGGTGGTGACACCCATCGTGCTTCGGCACACTGATAAATGAGCCGAGGCATGCTCCCTGGCACCAAGACCGCCGAGCGCATCCGGGGATAGTGCGGATCCGGGGACCTCAGTCCCTGGTCAGCTCACGACGTCCAGACTGGGTCGTCCGGAGCCGGCCGCCCAGAGAAGCGTCGGAGTGGATCTCCTGCAAGCGAGAGCTGGTGGCGTGCGACGGTGATGAAGTTGTTCTGCGCTGATACCACACGCGAGCGCAGAACGAGCCAGTTCTCCTCGGGGGTCAGACCACGTTTGACGATGATGTGGAGACGCCATATCTGCTCATCAAGTGCGTGCGCGGCTTCCGCAATGTCCTTGTCAGCGACAAGGTTCACCATGCTCAGGGCCTCGTTCCACGGTCGCCAGTCGATGGTGGTTGGGAGCACCACACCTTGCGGGACGGAGTCAGGGCGACTGGCTTCCATCTCGCTGAGGTCCACGAGTACACCTGATGATTCGCGCAGTACACGCGCGCACGTGGCCGCCACCTGGTCTCGGACCCAGTGCCTGTCTTGTGCCCTCCTGCTGACCACACTCCCCGCGAACACACCGATCAGTGTGGTCGCGACGGCTCCGGCAGGGGCGGCTAACAAGCTCCACAGCGTGGACATGGGACTCAGTTTGGCGTTCTGCAGGATGGACCCGCAGGTGTATCCACAGCGCATGACAGAGCGGTGACAGAAGACCCTGCCTCACAGGGCACTTGTGACAAGTAGCGCGACGAGCAAATGACAACATAGGTGCATCCACTGTGAATTGACACAGGTCGGCCGTGTCCCTGCGGTGACACCTATCGTGCTTCGGCACAGATAAAGAGTGGGCGCGGATCCGTCGCTGGCATCCCTTCCGGAAACAGCTGTGGCTCTACTACCCGGCAGCACGGGATGCCGACTTCCGGGCCCTGCGGCCCGCTTCCGTGTTCATGGCTGGGAGGAGGGCAGAGGCGAGTCTTCAAGTCACCGCGAGGCCGCTAGGTTCTCACGGTGTGGTACTACTGCGACGGGGCAGGCGGCGTGGTGCAAAGCGGCGTGAGCGGCTGAGCCGATACGGCCCCCGATGGGGGAGCGGTGTACCCGTCGGCCGAGGACGAGCAGTTGTGCCCGGGTGGAAGCCGACAGCAGCACTTGCCCCGCGCTTCCCATTTCGACGTGCGGGATCACCGTGACGGTGGGGTACTTCTTGCGCCAGGGATCGAGCGCGTGCTCCAGCGCTTTTTTCTCGAACGGTTCCAGTCCTCCGGCTTCGTCGGCAAGACGCATCGATCCTGGGCTGTAGGCGAAGATGGGCGGCAGGCTCCAGGCCCGCACCGCTCGCAGCGTTGCGCCGCGGGCTGCGGCCGCTTCGAAGGCGAACTCCAGTACATGGTCACTGTCCTCCGGCTGGCCCTGCTGTCCCACGACGACTTCCCTGCCTCCCGCTTCCTCGGTGCCCGCATCAGGAGCCCGGACGGAGACCACCGGGCAGGAGGCGGCAGCGATCACCTGCTGACCGTAGGAGCCGAGCAGAAATCCGGCGAGAGCCCCGTGCCCCCGGGAGCCGAGCACGAGCATGCCCGCCCGCTCAGCTTCGGACAGCAGAGCGGCAACTGCTGCTGCTGATACCACCTCTGCGGTTACTGGCACGTCCGGATACCGGTTGGCCACGCGTGTCTCTGCCTCCCGAATAACGGCATGGGCGGACCGGCCCTGCGCTTCCTCGTCCTGGACGACCGGTACGTCCAGGGGCTGCCAGAGCCAGGCGTGCACGATGCGGAGCGGCAGCCCGCGGAGCGCGGCTTCACGGGCTGCCCATTCGGCGGCGGCCAGGCTTTCGGGAGATCCGTCCACTCCTGTGACGACGGCTCGGGTCATAAGGGTGCCTCCATAGGCGTTTGACGGGCACGGCCACTCAATCAGCCCCGTTCCCCCCAGCATGGGCGATGTAGGGGCACTACGACTGCCCAGTTCGAACATACGGACCCGTTTCAGCCTTGCCGCCCGCAGGCTGTGCTGCACCGCCGGGCCCGCCAGTCCTGCCGTCCGGGGGCCGATGCTCTCCGAAGCAGGGCCGCATGGCCCGCTCTGTCACGGGATGTCAGTCCCAACACCCCCGATGAGGAGGACAAGCACGTCTGGCACCGTCACCGTCGGCCTCGACGGGGCGCGGAAGAGCCTTGCCGCCGCGGAGTAGGCCGCCTACCAGGCGGTGAGCCGGGCAGTACCCTTGCATCTGCTTCAAGCGTGGGACCTTGAAGTCTGCGCCGACTCCCATTGTGTCGACGTGGACACGGTGCGGGGCTGGGGCGAGCGGTCGCTCCATAGCGCGCAGAGGCGCTTGCGACGCCGCTACCCGAGCCTGCACGTGGAATCGACTTGGATCGCCGCAGACCCGGTCGCCGTGCTGTGCACTGCGGGGAATGAGGCAGAGCTGCTGGTGCTGGGCTCTCGTGGCCTGAGGGGCCACCTTGCGGGGTCTGTGTCCCTGGCTGTGCTCGCACGTCGGCCGAATGTACGACCCTGACCTCACACCAAACGCCGATATAGGAATCATGTGCCATATTGCGAACGCATCTCCCGACGAAAGGCATGTCATGAAGTTCGCGGTCATCGGCGGTACCGGGCTGATCGGGTCGCAGGTCGTCAAGAATCTGAACGTCGCCGGGCACGAGGCGGTACCGCACTCACTGTCCACCGGAATCGACGTCATCAGCGGCCAGGGGCTGGACGAGGCGGTGGCGGGGGCCGACGTCATCGTTAACCTGACGAACTCCCCGACCTTCGACGAAGCCTCCCTGGCCTTCTTCCAGACCTCGATGGAAAACCTTCTGGCCGCGGGCCAGAAGAGTGGTGTCCGGCATTTCGTTATTCTCTCGATCGTCGGCGTGGACCAGGTGCCTGAGCTGGACTACTACCGGGCCAAGGCGCTCCAGGAGGACATCCTCGCGGCCGGACCGATCCCCTACTCGATCGTCCGCGCGACGCAGTTCATGGAATTC
>NZ_JBQQBW010000217.1:0-3900 GCF_052245415.1 Streptomyces sp. 8N706
TAACCCCAGCACGACCTCGGCCTCCGGCCGTGGGTACCCCACCGCCTTGCGATGCTCCCCTGCCTTCGGCCGGTGGAGGTCCCCCCGTCGGCCGAAGGCTGGGGAGTACCCCATGCCGGACGACGGTCGCTGATCCGCTCAGAGCCGTCGGACACGCCCTACCAGGGCCGCGGGCCGTGTTGTCCGTAAGCGTGTCCGTGAAGCGGGAGCCCCGGTCCGTGGGCCTGCGGGAGCCCCGGTCCGTGGGCCTCACGTCACGGACCTGAGCCATGGGCTGCAACCATGAGCTCAGGCCAAGCCGACTCAGACCCTGGGCACAGGCCAAGCCGGCTCAGACACTGGGGTCAGCCCCGGCTTCCGGCCGTGAGCTCAGCCCGTGGGCGCCGAGGCTGACGGCATGCCGAAGACGTCGAAGTACAGCGCGCCCGAGACCAGGAGGCCGAGGACGCCGAGCACTACTCCGGCCCAGGCCACGGCCCGGATCCAGGTGGCCCGCGGGCTGTCGGCGGCGGCAGCCGCAGCGACCGGACGGAGGAGGACCGCCCCGGCGACGATCAGCGCGGCGAGGGCGAACAGGCCGTTGAACAGGGCAGTCGCGTGCCACGGATTGCCGTACAGGGCCGCGATCTGGTCCTGCGGCTGTGCCTGGCCCCCGCTCGTGGAGGTCTTGATCTGCCCGATCAGCTGCTCGCGCTCCGCCGCCAGCCGACCGACCCAGGTGCCGGTGAGGGAGGCGAGACCGAGAGCCGCACCGACCACGGCCGCGGCCCCGGTGGCGATGACGGAGGAACGCACGGGCGCCGTGGCCTGCTCGTCCTCCGGCTCGCCGTCGACATCGGTGCCGTCCGTGTCGCTGGGCTCGGTCCCGGCCTTCCCGGTGCCCTGAGCGGCCCCCGGCGTTTCTGCGACCGCGGCCTGGCCCGTCTCCTTGTCCTCCGGGGTCTCTGTGGCCTCGTCGGTCGTGCCCGTCAGGTCGGTCCTGTCGGTGTCCTTGGTCTTGGTGGTGTCCATGGGCCGCACCGTAGGTGCCGTTTCTGAGAGTCCTCTTAATCCCGGCGACGGGGTACGGTTCCGCGGCGCGGACCGGCGGCAAACGCCCGGCACTGCCCCCAGCGGCGGCAACCCGCAGGTGCCCGCGCTCGCCCCGGCACCGCAGAACCACAGGAGCCCGGACTCGCCCGAGCAGACCCACACCCACACATGTATCGGACTCGCCCCAGCAGCCCACACCCCCGGCGACCCAGGGCCGTGCCCCACCGGCGGCAGACCTCCGGGGCGCGCCCCCGTATCCCCGTGGCGGGCGGCCGCTATCTGTCCGACAGGGCCGGGGGTACGAGCGCGTCGACGTCCTCGCTCTCCCCCGTGCGCTGTGCGGGAAGCGAAGAACGGGCGGCCTCCGGCGCCTCGATGCTGAACCGGGGCAGCAGCCGGTCGAGCCACTTCGGCAGCCACCAGTTGGCGCCGCCGAGCATATGCATCAGCGCGGGGACCAGTAGCGTCCGGAGGACGAAGGCGTCCAGGGCGACGGCCGCGGCCAGACCGATGCCGAACATGGCGATGATCCGGTCGCCGCTGAGCACGAAGGCCGAGAAGACCGCGATCATGATGACGGCCGCAGAGTTGATGACCCGGCTCGTCTCGGCGAGGCCGACCCGTACCGCGCGCCGGTTGTCCCGGGTCTGCTGCCACTCCTCGTACATCCGGCTCACCAGGAAGACCTGGTAGTCCATGGAGAGCCCGAACAGCACGGACACCATGATCACCGGCAGGAACGGTTCGATCGGTCCCGCGCGGCCCAGTCCCAGCAGTTCGCTGCCCCAGCCCCACTGGAAGATCGCGACGACGACGCCGAAGGAGGAGGCGACGGCGGCGATGTTCATGACGGCGGCCTTGAGCGGGACGCCGATGCTGCGGAAGGCGAACAGCAGCAGCATGCAGCCCAGCGCGACGACCACCCCGATGAACAGGGGCAGGTTGCCGATGATCACGGACGCGAAGTCGTCATAGGCAGCCGTGAGCCCGCCCACCTGGGTGTCGAGGGAGGTGCCCCGCTCCGCGCGGGGAAGCACGTCCTCGCGCAGCCGCTCGACGAGCTGGGAGGTCCGCTCGGACTGCGGCGCGCTCTCCGGTACGACGGTGATCACGCCGGTGCTGCCGCTGCGGTCGACGAGGGCGGTGGTCGCGTGAGCCACCCCCTCCGTGTCGCGCAGTGTGTCGGGCAACTTGTCGAAGGCCAGCCGGTCGGCGGCCCCGTCGATCTCGGAGACGAGTGTCAGGGGCCCGTTGGAACCGGCGCCGAAGCCGTCGGCGAGCCGGTCGTACGCCTGCCGCGTGGTCGAGGAGGCGGGGTTGTTGCCCTGGTCGGAGGTGCCCAGATGGAGGGAGAGGGTGGGCACCGCGAGGACGACCATGACGGCGGCCGCGACGCCCCCGAGCAGCTTGGGGTGCCGTTCGACGAAGGCGGACCAGCGGGCGGAGAAGCCGGTGGGCAGCTCCGGCCGGGGTCCGTGCTCCTCCAGCCGCCGTCGCTCGCGACGGCTGAGGACCCTCGTCCCCATCACACCGAGCAGGGCGGGGAGCAGGGTCACCGAGGCGGCCACGGTGAGGACGACGGTGAGCGAGGCCGCGAGGGCGACGCCGTTGAGGAAGTTCAGCCGCAGGACCAGCATGCCCAGCAGGGCGATGCAGACGGTCGCGCCGGCGAAGACGACCGCACGCCCGGAGGTGGTGATGGCACGCCGGGCGGCTTCCTCCACCGGTAGCCCCTGGCGCAGGCCCCTGCGGTGCCGGGTGACGATGAAGAGCGCGTAGTCGATGCCCACGCCGAGCCCGATGAGCATGCCGAGCATCGGCGCGAAGTCGGCGACCGTCATGACCTGGCTGAGCAGCGAGATGCCCAGATACGCCGTGCCGACGCCGACCAGGGCGGTGGCGATCGGCAGCAGCATCGCGGCGAGCGAGCCGAACGCCAGGAAGAGGACCACGGCGGCCGCCAGGACGCCGACGACCTCGCTGAGGTGCGCGGACGACTTCTCGGTGAGCGATACGCCGGGGCCGCCCAGTTCGACCTCGAGGCGGTCGGTCCCTGCGCTCCGCGCGGTGTCGACGACCTTCTGCACCTCGCCCCGGTCGAGGTCCTCGGGGGCCTGCTCGTAGATGACGGTGGCGTACGCGGTGCGGCCGTCCCGGCTGATCTGGTTGGCGCCCTCGGTGCCGTACGGGCCGTTGACGCCGGCGACGCCGGGCAGGTCCTCGACCTCATGGAGCGTCTCGGTCATCCGGTGCTCGGTACCGGCGGCCCGGACCGATCCACGGTCCGTGTGCCAGACGATGGTGTCGTTGTCGCCGCTCCTGCCGGGGAACGCCTCCTGGAGCTGCTGGGCCGCCCGCCCGGACTCGGTGCCCGGGACGTCGTAGTCGTTCGAATACGCGGATCCAGTGACGGCCGCGGCGACACCGACACCGACCAGGGCGGCCAGCCACAGCAGGATGGTGGCAAGACGACGCTGGAGACACCATCCGGCGAGTGCGGCCATGCACAAGCTCCCTGAGCTTTTGCGTGGATCTTTCAGAGAAACAACCCACAAGGGACATAAGACGTACCGGCCCACTGTTACAGGCCGGAAAGATCAATTGCCGCTTTCGTGGGTTTAGTCACATTCGCCGAGGGAAAGTAGGCGCCTCATCCGCCGGAGAGCGTCCCTTCAGAGATTCCGTGCGGCGATTGCGCCCGTACGGACACCGCGGACGCCGGCGCGCCGCTCCGTGAGGCTGCCGATCGGCCCGGAGACCTGGAGCGCACCGGGTACCACCTGGCCCCCTGCGCCCAAGAGCATGGGGCCATTCCGTTCCGGCAGGGGCGGGGCTTCCCCGAGAGGGCGGGCCCTCCCCCTCGGGGAA
>NZ_JBQQBW010000218.1:0-3638 GCF_052245415.1 Streptomyces sp. 8N706
CTGTCCCCCCCCCCCACACCGGTACCGGCTGATAAGCTGGTGCTCATGCGTGACGCCGTCCGGTGGCCGGCCCAGCGGTTCCGTACGAGCTCCGCAACGGTGTCCGTCAACCGTGGCCGTGCGGGTCATTTGACGCTACGTCAGTTCTGCAGCATGCATCCGTACCGACCGGCGGGTGCCGCGGCGGGTTCAGAACTGCACGTCCGAGCAGGCGTAGAAGGCGTTACCGGTGTCCGCGATGGTCCAGACGCCGACCATCAGATGCTTTCCGCTCAGCCCGGAGGGGATGGTGCCCGTGTGGGTGACCGTGGTGCCGGGCCGGGCGCCGCCGAAGGGGACGGTGAGGAACGGCCGGGTGTCCAGCGCGGCGCGGGTGAGCGGCCGCCGGGGGTCGTAACCGCTCTTGGTGATGTAGTAGCGGAAGTCGGTCGTCGCGTGGGGGGCGGTGAGCCGCCAGGTGAAGGTGTAGCTCTGGCCACCGCTGACCCTGGTGGCCGGCCAGGACCCACCACGCGCGTCGTCGAGCTGGGCGAACTGGCTGTTGCCGCCGCTGCAGATCCTGCCGTCGGCGGGACCGCCCGACGGGAAGCCCTTGGGACCCTCGACACTCTGCGGCTCCCACTGGATGGGGCCGCAGTCCTTCACTGTGCCGTCGGCGCAGAGCGCCTGCCGGCTGACGGGGAGGTTGGTGTAGCCGTGGCTGGTGGCGCTGCTCGTGGCGAGAACCGAGGCACCTATGACCCCGAGGCCGACCACGGCCGCACTGATCCGTTTGCGCATGCTTCGCTCCTGAAGAACGTGGGGGATGTTCTACGAGCAGGGGGGATGAGCTCAGCGCACTGCAGGTCTAGACCAAGTTGCAGATTAATCCCGGGAGTTGGACATGTCCAGACCAATCGGGGGGACGATGCGGTCGCAGTTCTCCCGGCACCGCTTGACCTGCTCGCCGTTGGGATGGTCGTTGGTGTCCACCCACGCGCGCGCTCCGGCCGCGGTGCGGCCGCCCGCCAACTGGCGCTCGACGAGCCGTGCGTCACGCACCGCGTCCGGCGCCTCGACATACCAGACCTCGGACATCAGCCGCCGGGCCTCGGTCCAGCCGGGTTCGGCGCAGGCGAGGTAGTTGCCCTCGGTGACGACGAGCCGGGTGTCGGGGCGCAGGAGATGACGAGCGGCGACGGGCTCGTGGAGGGTCCGGTCGTAGTCCGGTACGTAGATGTCGTGCCCCGTCTCCTCGACGGCACGGCTCAGCAGGGCGACGTACCCCCAGACGTCGAAGCTCGGCGCGGAGCCCTTCCGGGAGACGAGCCCGAGCCGCTCCAGCTGGGCATGGGAGAGATGGAATCCGTCGAGCGGGAGATAGCCGGCCGCGCCGGCGCCGTGGCGCCGCACGACCTCGGCGACCAGTGCGCGGGCGAGCGTGGACTTCCCGGCTCCAGGCGGCCCCGCCAGCCCGAGGACGACCCGTGGCTTCCGCCCGCGGCCGACGAGCGACCAGGCGTCCTCCGCCAGCTCATGGATCTCCATACGGCCGCAGCGTACGCCTGCCGGGCGGCGGACGGTGCGGCAGGAAAGGCATGCCGAGCGGGGCCAGGGCGGACACTGTCGCGCGTGACCGTCCTCACATTTCCCGACCCGTCGGCCGCCGCCCGCGGCCGTCCGGAGCACTCCCGCCGATCGGGTAGGATCTTTCCGTCAGCAAGCGCCGCTAGCTCAGTTGGTTAGAGCAGCTGACTCTTAATCAGCGGGTCCGGGGTTCGAGTCCCTGGCGGCGCACATGACACTCTGGGCCTCCTCGTCGTCGTCGGCGAGGGGCCCGGAGTCGTTTCGGGGGCCTCTCCGGGCAGCCGTGCCGCGACCGGCCGCGGCTCTTCACCCCCACGGCCGGGGGATGGTCACATCCACGGTCGGGGGATGGCCAAAACGGAGGTTGCGGTGCAGAGTCGCGGAATGGCGAGCGACATCCAGGAGCGGATCAAGAAGCTGATCATCGACCGGCGGCTGCCCTCCGGCGCTCCGCTGCCCACCGAGACCGAGCTCATGGAGCTCCTCGGGGTCAGCCGCAACTCCGTCCGCGAGGCGCTCAAGGCGCTCCAGGCGATGGGCATCGTCGAGATCCGGCACGGCTTCGGCACCTACGTCGGGCCGATGTCCATGGCCCCGATGATCGAGGGTCTGACCTTCCGCACGGTCGCCGGGCACTACCGCGGCGAGGACAGCCTCCTCCAGCTCCTGGAACTGCGCGAGGCGGTCGAGACCGGGCTGATAGCACGACTCGCGGGCCGGGTGCCCGCCACGGACCTCGCCGAACTGGACGCGCTCGTGGCGCGCATGGAGGAGGAGGCCACCGGTGGTGATGTCCGTGCCGACACCGACCGGGCCTTTCACGCCACGCTCTACCGCGGGCTGGACAACCTTCTGCTCAGCGAACTCGTGGAGGCGTTCTGGGACGCCTTCCACCGGGTCCGTACGGATCTGGTGGACAGCTCCCCCGACCCCAAGGTGACCTTCCGGCAGCACCGGGAGATCCTGGAGGCGGTGCGCTCCGGGGACGCAGTCCGCGCGGAGGCCGCCGTACGCGACCACTTCGGGAACATCCGCACCCGGCTGCGGTCCGCACACCGCGAAGGCTGAGACGCGTCGGCCCGGCCCCGGGCGTACGCACCGAGGGGCCCGGGGAGGGCGCGCCGCGGGGAGGGCGCGCGAAGCGGAAGGCCTGCCATCCCCGCGCCCCATCTGACACAAGCGTTTCCCTCATGCACACATATGACCGGTAAAGAGCTTGTTTCACCCTTGCGATCAAGCCATCTGATTCGGGACCCTATCCTGGACCTCATGGCTTCCACCGCGTAAATGGAACCAACAGGTCTGTGAGTTGGGGGACTCGATCGGTTGCGTTCGACGACGGGGTGGGGGCCCCGTTCGGACGAAGATGTCGGAGCGGGCATCATGCAACCGGAAGGTGGTTGTTCCAAGTCTTGAGGAACGACCACCCGACAGTGCTGGGCCGGGGTCGGTCGAGGGGGACCTGTGACCAAGGCTCAGAAGACATACGAAACACGCAGCCAGCTGCGTGCGGGGGGAATGACTCATGACGTCGACGCCTACCGGCGCCCGGCACTCCTACGACGCGTCCCGGACCACCCGGCTCCGCGTACCCCAGCAGCATCGGACGGGGGCCTCGCGCCTCGGTCCGCGGCGCACCAAGAAGGTGCTGCCGCGCTATGACTACGAGCACTACAGCCGGCTCGCCGGCCCGCTGACGCAGCCCGATCCCAACAAGCCGTACAGAGTGCGCTATCGCAGCCTGCTCGCCGACGAGCCGCACCGGATACGGGCGGGCCTGCTGCTGGGCGCGGCGCCGCTGGTCTCGCTGGGACTGCTGGTCTGGCTGCTGCAGCCCGCGCACTGGACCGAGCGGGACAACGCCTCGGACACCCTGGTCGTCCTCGATGCGATCATGCTGGTGTCGATCGGGCTGATCGAGCTCTTCCGCACGATGAACGTCCTCTCCAACGCGCATGCGACGCTGGTGGCGCGCGATCCGGTCCCGGTGGTGCCCGAGAACGGCACCAAGGTCGCCTTCCTCACCTCCTTCGTGCCCGGCAAAGAGCCCATCGAGATGGTGACGAAGACCC
>NZ_JBQQBW010000219.1:0-3435 GCF_052245415.1 Streptomyces sp. 8N706
GGGGTGGTCAGGGCGATGCGTTCCTCGCCCGCGTACACGTTCATCGAGCCGCCGCGCAGAAAGCCGACCAGGGTGAGTCCGGTCTCGTCGGCCAGGTCCACCGCGAGGGAGGACGGCGCCGAGACCGCGGCCAGCAGCGGGATGCCCGCCATGACCGCCTTCTGGGCGAGTTCGAACGACGCGCGGCCCGAGACCAGGAGGATCGCCCGGGACAGCGGCAGCGCGCCGGACTGCAGGGCGCGGCCGATCAGCTTGTCGACGGCGTTGTGCCTGCCGACGTCCTCCCGCAGATCCAGCAGCTCGCCCTCGGGGGAGAAGAGCGCCGCGGCGTGCAGGCCGCCGGTGCGGTCGAAGACGCGTTGCGCGGCCCGTAGCCGGTCGGGGAGGGCGGACAGGAGCGCGGGCTCGACACGCACCCTGGGGGAGTCGGCGATCGGCCGCCGGGCGGCGGTGCGTACGGCGTCCAGGCTGGCTTTTCCGCACAGCCCGCAGGAGGAGCTGGTGTACACATTCCGTTCGAGCGTGATGTCCGGCACGGGCACACCGGGCGCGAGCCGGACATCGACCACGTTGTAGGTGTTCGACCCGTCGGCGGTGGCGCCCGCGCAGTACACGATGCTCCTCAGCTCCTCCGCGTGGCCGAGAACGCCCTCGCTCACCAGGAAACCGGCGGCGAGCGCGAAGTCGTCGCCCGGTGTGCGCATGGTGATGGCCAGCGGCTTGCCGCCCAGCCGGATCTCCAGAGGCTCCTCGGAGACGAGGGTGTCCGGGCGCGTACTGACCGCTCCGTCGCGGATGCGCAGGACCCGGCGTCGCTCGGTGACCCGTCCCATAGTGATCAGTCCTGGTCTCGTCTGTGCTGGTGGGCGTCTGTGCTGGTGGCTGTCTGTGCCGGTGGGCTGTCCGTGCTGTGGCCGGGGTGGCCACGGTCTCATTGTCCTGCCTTGGCGGCCCGGCTTCATCCGGCGGTCCGGCGCCGAAAACCGTTGGTCGCGGAGGCGGAGGGTGAGATGCTGCGGCGATGACGACCACCGAGCCGGAATGGGACCGGCGGATCGCGGACCTGTGGGCCACGTTCGACGACTACGGCCCCGCCGACTTCGTCGCCGAGGTCACGGCGCTGGCAGCCGAACTCCCCTCCGGCCATCCGGCAGCCCTGTTCGAGCTGGCGGGGGCACATGACTCCACCGGAGACCCGGAGAAGGCCGCCCCGCTCTACCGGCAGGCGCTCGCCGCCGGTCTGGCCGGTCCGCAGCGCCGACGTGCCGTGATCCAGCTGGCCAGCACGCTCCGCAATCTGGGCCGGCCCGAGGAGAGCGCCGCCCTGCTCACCGACGAAAGGGAAGCCGGATCGGACGAACTCGATGACGCTGTCGCCGCGTTCCTGTCGCTGGCGCTCGCCGACATGGGGCGGGAGAGGGAGGCGGCGGGGCTGGCGCTGGCCGCCCTCGCCCCTCACCTGCGGATGTACAACCTCTCGCTGGCGACCTACGCGGGGGAGCTGTCCGCCGGCCCCGCCGAACCGCGGTGACATCCTGCGGAAGCTGGCGTCGCCCACCCCGGCGCCGTCACCGCCAACCCTTGGTCAGCGGCGCGGCTCGCGCCACATGGGCCACATCGGCGGGCCGCCCGGAAGATCGACGGTCGTGCCGGTGAAGACGAAGCCGTGGCGCTCGTACAGCGCCTTGCTGCGCGCGTTGCTCGCCTCCAGGTAGGCGGGGACCCCTTCGCGGTCGCAGCGTTCGAGCACGGTCGTCAGCAGTGCGGTGCCGAGCCCCTCGCTCTGCCGGCCCGGGGCGACGACGATGGCGGGCAGGTAGTAGTGCGACCGGTCCTCCGGATGCGCCTGGGCCGTCAGCTGCCCGATGATCCCGGTGCGCTCATTGCCGGGGTCGGCCTGGGCCACGAGCTCGGCCATGTCATCGCCCGGGTCCTCCCCGTGGCCCCCGCGGTTCCCGCCGTCACCGTCACCGTCTCCTTCACCGCCGCCGTCCGCCGATATGGGCAGCCAGAGCGCCGCCGCCGAGAGGTCCTCGGTCACATCCACCCAGCCGTCGCGCAGCGCGGCGTCCAGGAAGACGCCGAAGAACCGGGGTTGTACGACGCGCCGGTGCTCCTCATCGGGGAACACCCAGGCGCTGACCGGATCCTCCATGAACGCCTCTCCCAGCAGCCGGCTGATCGCTTCCCGTTCCTCCGCGCGGGCGCGACGGACGGCGGGGTGGGCGGCGGCTGACTGATCCTTGGTCACGTCCTGCGCTCCGGAGTCGTTCGACGTGGTCGTCGATGGTCGTCGATGGTCGTTCGTCGGTCGTTCGTCGGTCGTCCGTCGGTTGTCCGTCGGTCGTTCGGTGCCGGTGGTGGTGGCCGGGATACGGGCGGGCACGCGTGGCACGCCCGGGTCAACCGGCCGGTCCGACGCGAGCTGAGGCGCTCTCAGCCTAACTCGCGGTGCACAAGGGCCGGTTCACCCCCATCCATCCCCATCTTTGTCCTCATAAGGGAGAAAGTCGCTGCTGATTCCTGATGAAGTTCTTCCGCGTCCCGACGACCGCTGCTACGTTTCCTGTGAAAGCCCCGTGGGCCGCTTCGGCCCCGCCGGGGCCCGACGCTGATGGGCGGGCAGGGAGGGGCATGTGAGGCGCATGACGGCTCGACCCGCCAACGCGCATCAGGCGCGTCTGCTCCGTCTGCTGCGTGACGGCGGGCCCAACTCCCGGGCGCAGCTGGGCGACCAGGTCGACCTCTCGCGCTCGAAGCTCGCCGTGGAGATCGACCGTCTGCTGGACACCGGGCTCGTGGTCGCCGACGGACTCGCCGCCTCCCGTGGCGGCCGCCGCTCCCACAACGTCCGGCTCGCCCCCGCTCTGCGCTTCCTCGGTGTGGACATCGGCGCCACATCCGTCGATGTGGCGGTGACCAACGCCGAGTTGGAGATTCTCGGCCATCTGACCCACCCCATGGACGTCCGTGAGGGCCCGGTCGCGGTGTTCGAGCAAGTCCTCGCCATGGCCGCGAAGCTGCGTGCGTCGGGCGTCGCGGAGGGGTTCGACGGCGCCGGGGTCGGCGTTCCCGGGCCCGTGCGCTTCCCCGAGGGCGTCCCCGTCGCGCCGCCGATCATGCCCGGCTGGGACGGGTTCCCCGTACGCGAGGCGCTCAGCCAGGAGCTGGGCTGCCCCGTCATGGTCGACAACGATGTGAATCTGATGGCGATGGGGGAGCAGCACGCCGGAGTGGCCCGCTCCGTCCAGGACTTCCTCTGCGTCAAGATCGGCACCGGTATCGGCTGCGGCATCGTCGTCGGCGGCGAAGTGCACCGCGGTACGACGGGCAGCGCGGGCGACATCGGCCACATTCAGGTCGAGCCGGACGGCCGCCAGTGCGCCTGCGGCAACCGCGGCTGTCTGGAGGCATGCTTCGGCGGCGCGGCGCTCG
>NZ_JBQQBW010000022.1:0-78619 GCF_052245415.1 Streptomyces sp. 8N706
CGGGATCTGGACCTACTACATTAATGCGACCGAGCGGTAGTCCGGCACCGTCCTGCCCGGCGCCGCGGGCGGGCCGTCCCGGTGGGCCGTACGCCCTCCGCGGAAGCAACCCGGGCACCGGGGCTGCCGTAACGGCCGCTGCCCCTCGGCGTCCGCACCGGCGCAGTGGAGCCGCCACGTCCGCACCGGTGCCGTGGAGCCGCCACGTCCACAGTTGCCGTGGGGGCGGTGCCGTGGGGGCGCCGTGTGCGCACCGGTGCCGTGCCACGTGCGGCCGCGCACGCACGGTGGCTTACGGCGCATACGGCGGCGCGCACCCGGCAACGCCCGGCCCGCCGATGGCTTACGGCATGCGTCGTCCCCCGTCGGCTTCCGGGCCCCCTGCGGGCTACTTGGCGAATCGCGTCCAGTCCGGGGCCTGCGCCGGGTCGAGCGAGCGCAACTGGTCCAGGATCCGGGGGTCCTGGGCGTCCAGCCAGTCGGCGAGCTGACGGAACGACACACACCGCACACCGTCACGACGGCAGACGTCCTTCATCACCTCCTCGACAGCGCGCATGTATATGCCGCCGTTCCAGTTCTCGAAGTGATTTCCGATGAACATCGGTGCCCGGCTGCCGTGGTAAACCCGCTCGAAGCCATGGAGATAGGCCTCCCGGGTCTCCCGTTCCCAGACGTCGTACCGGGCGGGGTCGCCCTCGGTGCTGTCGCCGGACTGGTTGTAGAGGAAGTTGAAGTCCATGGACAGCACCTGGACCTCCTTGCCCGGATACGGGAGCAACTGCAGCGGGAAATTCCAGATTCCGTCGATCTTGGACGGCCAGATCTGGAAGTCGCCCGACGAGCTCGCGTCGTACCGCCAGCCGAACGAATCAGCCGCCGGCAGGAGGTTCTTCTGCCCCTCCAGGCACGGGGCGCGTCCTCCGACCAGTTCTTCCTCGACGTCGAAGGGCAGCGGCGGCAGATCCTTGAAACCGGTGTTCGTCTTCCAGTTCTTCACGAACGCATACGACTGCTCGATCTCGCTCTTCCACTCGGCGGCGCTCCACTCCCCGCCCCCGTCGGGTCCGCAGAAATGGCCGTTGAAGTGCGTGCCGATCTCGTTTCCGTCCCGCCATGCCCGGCCGACCTCCTCGAGGGTCGTCCTGATGTGATCGTCGGTCGCGAAGGAGATGGCGGCCTCCCCGGCGTCGTGCCGGGGCGGACGGTACAGCGTCCGCTGGGACTTCGGCAGGAGATACATACTGGTGAGGAAGAACGTCATCCGGGCGTTGCTCTCCTTCGCCACCCGGCGGAAGTGGGAGAACAGATGGTCCTCGCCCTCCAGAGCGCCGTCCCAGGAGAAGACCACGAACTGCGGCGGTTTCTGGCCGGGTTTCAGCTTCTCCACCGTGGGCTGCCCGGGCTGCGGGCCGGTGTACGAGGTCGAACCGTCACCGAGGACCTTCACCTTCCCGTCCCACGCCCTGGCCCTCTTCTCCTTCGCGCCGGCGCTCCGCCGGGTGTCCGCTCCACCGCGCCCCGCGTCGGAAGCCGTCCCGCCTGTCCGCTCGGAACCTTCCGACGGTGTGTCAGCTCCCACGCTCGCCAACACCAGCGCCAGCACGACGACGACCCCCGCCGCGGCCACGGCCGCCGGGCCGCGCGCGATCCTCACTATCACTCTTGATCCCCCCAGGGACACATGAAGACGTAACGCCAGTAAGTATCACAGTCGGATATTCGGCAGCGGTTGTGTCCATCTCCGTCCGGATCGATTCTGTTAGTAACGAACCCGGGCCGAGCTGGTGCCATGAGTGCGCGGAACGCCGCCGACAGCATCGACTACCGAGACCCGCTCGATGTCACACGGGCGGCCACGGCGGTACTGGACGCCCGCGACGTGGTGATCGGATGGAGCCCGGCCGCGGAGGAACTGCTCGGCTACCCGCCCCATGAGATCCTCGGGCGGCCGCTCGGCACGCTCCTGGTGGGCCGTCTCACCCCGGAGCCGGGGGTGAGCGAGGAGCGGGTCGGCCCCATGTGCCGCAGCGAGGCGCGCGTCGCACGTCACCACGACGGTCATGTGCTCCCGCTGTCGACCACGATCTGCGCCCTGGCCGACGACGGCGCGGGTCCGGCACAGATCCTCGTCGCCGCCGAGCTGGAGACACTGGCGCTGTGGGAGACCCACCAGGCGATGCTGAAGGGACTGGCCACCCAGTCCCCCATCGGCCTGGCCATCTACGACACCGACCTCCGCCTGCAGTGGGCCAACGCCGCGTCGGGACGAGAACTCGGCGTGCCGCTGTCCGAATACGTGGGCAGCTACGCGCACGAGCTGTATCCGGGGGGCGAGGTCCTGTCCAAGCAGCACCCGCCCACCCTGGAGCTGGTGATACGACATGTGCTCGCCACCGGCGAACCCGTACTCGACCTGCTCTTCAAGGGCCGCCCGGCCGTCGACCCGGACCACGACCACATCTGGTCCTGCTCCTACTACCGGCTACAGGACGCCCACGGCCGGCCACTGGGCGTATGCGAGGACGGCTTCGACATCACCGACCGCTACCTGGCCCAGGAGAGACTGGGCCTGATGGTGCGGGCGAGTGGCCGCATCGGCACCACGCTGGACATGACCACCACGGCCCGGGAGATCACCGAGGTCGCCGTCCCCCAGTTCGCCGACACCGCCACGGTCGACCTGGTGGAAGGCGTCCTGGAGGGTGAGGAGCCCAGCCCCGGACGGGAGCCCGAACACAGACTCGTACGGGTCGCGGAGCGCTCCGCCCCGCCCGACGCCGGAGAGCACCCCGACGCCGGAGAGGACAGCGCGGAGAGCGGGAGGCCGCAGCCCGCGGTGGCCCACAGCGTCGGCTACCCCCCGGGCTCGCCCCAGGCCCGCAGCCTCTCCTCGGGCCGCACCATCCTGGAGCCCGCCACCGGGCCCGCGTGCGACACGGACCGGCACGGCGGTCATTCCTGCCTCGTCGTGCCGATGCGTGCCCGCGGCGCCACCCTGGGCCTGGTCGCGTTCCTGCGCGGCGGGAACAAGACCCCGTACGACGACGGTGAGCTGGCGCTCGCCGACGAGCTGGTGGCCCGCACGGCGGTCTGCGTCGACAACGCCCGCCGCTACACCCGGGAGCACACAGCGGCTCTCACGCTGCAGCGCAATCTGCTGCCCGAGCGCCTGCCGTCGCAATCGGCCGTCGAGGCGGCGTACCGCTACCTGCCCAGTGACGATGTGATGGGCGTCGGCGGCGACTGGTACGACGTCATCCCCCTGTCCGGGACACGGGTCGGGCTGGTCGTCGGGGATGTCGTCGGCCAGGGCCTGCACGCCGCGGCCACGATGGGGAGCCTGCGCACGACCGCGCGTGCCCTGGCCCGGCTGGACCTCGCCCCCGACGAACTGCTCGCACGCCTGGACGACCTCTTCACCCAGTCCACCGAGGAACCGGCCGGTTCCCAGCCCTTCTCCCCCGAAGCCGGAGTGACCTGTCTCTATGCCGTCTACGACCCGGTGTCGCGGCGGTGCACCATGGCCCGCGCAGGTCATCTGCCGCCGGTGATCCTGGCCCCCGAGGGAGGGTCCTTCCTCCCCGACATACCGCCGGGCCCGCCGCTCGGGCTGGGCGGCCTGCCCTTCGAATCCCTGGAGACGGAACTGCCCGAGGGCAGCCTCATCGCTCTCTTCACCAACGGTCTGGTCCATACGCGTGGCCGGGACCTCGACATCGGGTTGGACACGCTGAGTGGCGTCCTCGCCGACCACGACGGATCACTGGACGTGCTGTGCGACCGGGCGCTCGAGGAGCTGCTGCCGAGCGGCCCGGCTGCCGACGACGCGGCCCTGCTGCTGGTACGCACCCGCGCACTGGGCGAGGACCAGGTGGCCGTCTGGGAGCTGCCGCCCGACCCGGCGGCCGTGGGACAGACGCGGGCCATGGCCACGGCGAAGCTCGGGGAGTGGGATCTGGAGGAGCTGTCCTTCACCACGGAACTGGTCGTGAGCGAGCTGGTGACCAATGCCATCCGTCATGCGAGTCCACCGGTCCACCTCCGGCTGATCCGGGACCGGACCCTGATCTGCGAGGTATCGGACGGCGGGCACACCTCGCCCAACCTCCGCCGCAGCGCCGGCGACGACGAGGGCGGCCGGGGGCTGTTCATCGTCGCGCAGATGGTCCACCGGTGGGGCACGCGCTACACCCCCTCCGGCAAGGCCATCTGGGCGGAACAGCTCCTTCCGCGCGGCTGAGAACGCCCACCGGACCCGCGGGCGGCCTCCCCGGAGGCGGGCCCAGGACAGTGACGCTCAACGGGTCGGACCACGCCGAGCGGCTGGTCGACAAGGGGCAGGCGGTCCTGGACGACGCTCGGCGTGTTGCTGCCGCGGCCGGTGCACGGATGCCGGGGCGCTGCTGTGCCGGACGGTCCGTGAACCGACTGCGGGCCCTACAGCGCGTCGAGAGCACTCACCTTCCAGCCCTTGGACGTGTCGACGAGGGTCATGCGTACCCGGTTGAGGTCGAGGCGCGGTCCCGACGTCTGGGTGCTGTTGGTGACCTGGTTCACGAACAGCAGGACGACGACCTTGTCCGGCGCGGCCGACACCACCGACGCCGCCGACTCACCCCCGCCGGGAGGCTTCGCCACCGTGGCCTTGACGACCCCGTGGTACTTCTTGGCGGTGGGCGCCACGACGGTCGCGGTCGTCTTCCGGTACTTGCCGAGGAAGGAACCGGTGAGGTGGCCGCGGGCGGCCGCGAAGTCACGGTCGAGACGTCGGTAGTCGTACGACAGGATCTCCGGCGCCGCCTTGCGGGCCCCGGCCAGCGCCTGCGTACGCGCCTGGCCGGTACGTTCGGCCTCCCGGTACTCCCAACCGAGCATCGCGGTGGCGACCAGTCCCGCCACGACGAGGACGGCCAGCACGGCGCTGAGCGGAACGGACCACTGACGTGACCGCTTCTCCCCGCCCGCCGCGGACTCGCCACGGGCGCCGTCCCCCGCGCGCCGGGACGCCTGGGTCGCGGGCTCGTCGGCGGTTCCCGTCCGCCCCGCCGGCGCCTCTCCCGGCTCGGTCGAACCGCGCGCCTTCTGGGCTCGCTTGGCCGCGGCACGGGCGGCCGCCGCTACAGTACGCTGTCGGGTCGTGCCGCTGTCGGCACGTCCTCGGAGGGACGTTTTCGCCACGGTGTTTCTCCTTACTGGCCGGGCAGCTCTGGGGTGTGCGGATCAGCCGGACACGTCATCCGACGAACTCGACATTGGACGTCAGCCACCGGTCGTCCTCAAGGACAAGGTCGAGCTGCAGGCGGTAGTTACGGGCCTGGCCCTTCGGCGCCGCGACGTTCGTCACCTTGCTGTCGGCCACGACCAGGACGCGGGCGGACTGGTCGTCGGCCCGGGCGATCCCCGCTTCGAGTACCTGGCCCTCCGAGACCGACTTGTTCTCCCCGACCAGCTTCGTGAGCTCCTTGGTCTGCGCCGCGAACTGCTTCTTGAACTCGCCCGTGGCGCCCTTCAGGACGTTGTCGCTGTCCTGGTCGTAGCGGCGGTAGTCGAGCGAGGTGAAGTTCAGCGCCGACTGCCGGGCCGCCGCGAGGATGTCCTCGTTGCGCTGCTCCTCCTGGTTGTCCTGATACGTCTGCACGCCGAGGTAGCCGGCCAGCGCCGCGAGCACCGCCGCCGAGACGGCGAGTACCACCGGCACCGCCTTGCTACGGCGGGACGAGCGCACCACCCTCATGAGCAGGCGGAGCGGCGGTCCGCCCGCCCGGGCCATGAGACGGCCGATCATGCCATCGGTCCCACGAGCAGCCATTGCCACGATTCCTTTCCGAACACACTCTGTTCTCCCCCCGTGGATCCGATCTGGATCGGCTTACCGTCCGGGCCGCCGACGACGCCGGATTGTGGATCGTACGGTGCGACGTACGACGCCTGGTCCGCTCCGCTTCCCGAACCGGCCCGCGGGACGTTCTGCGCTCCGCGAACCGAGGTCTTGCTGCCGCGGGGGGCCGTGCAGCGGGCGGAGTAGTTCGCCTGCCGCTCCCGGGTGTCCTTCGGGTCGCGCTTCTGCGTGCTGCCGTACCCCTGCCGGCACGGCGGCGGCTCGTCGGCGTTGAGCATCATCCCGAAGTGGCTGGTGCCGTCGCCCGGCAGCACCGTGAAACTGCCGGCGACGACCACGGGGAAGGTCACCAGGCTCTGCTCCACGCCCGGAAGCCGTGCCAGGGTGATCTGGCCACCGCTGATGAGGTTGCCGAGCAGGACGGGCAGCGCCTTCCGGTTGGCCTTCAGCAGCGAGTCCAGCTCGTGTGCCGCGGAGGTGCCGCCGTCCATGAGCCGGCGGATGTCGCCGTCGCTGTCCTTGATCTGCCCGCTGAGGTCGGCCAGGTCGCGGGAGAAGGACTTGATGGCCGAACCCTTGTCCGCCTGCGTCTTCAGCACCGTCCTCGAGTCCTCGATCAGCCGGATCGTCTCCGGCAGCGCCTCGGTCGCGGACTCGGTCAGCGCATTGCCCGAGTCGACCAGCCGGGACAGGTGCGGACCGGTGCCGGAGAAGGCCTTGCCCAGCTCGTCGACCGTGACGCGCAGGTCCCGCTTGTCCACGGATTTCACCAGGCGGTCGACGCTGAGGATCATCGAGGTCGTCGGCAGCGGCGTACGGGTGTGCCGACGGGCGATCGTGCTGCCGTCCTCCAGGTACGGGGCGCTCCTGGCGCGGGGCTGGAGGTCGACGTACTGCTCGCCGACCGCCGAGCGGTTCGCCACGACGGCCAGGGTGTCCGAGGGAATGCGCGGACCGTCCTCGAGCCGCAGTTCCACGGAGACGCCGCCGGTCTTGCCCAGGCTCAGGTCGCCCACCCGGCCTACGGGAACACCGCGGTAGGTGACCTCGGCGCCCGAGAAGATGCCTCCGGAGTCCGCGAAGTCGGCCCGCACCCTGTATCCGCGGTCCACGACGCGGTCGGCAAGCCCGGCGTACTCGGCACCGACGTAGGAGACACCGACAGCCGTCATGGTGGCGAAGGCGAGCAACTGTGCCTTGACCGAACGCGTGATCACGCTTGCATCCCCTTCGTCATGAGCTGGGCGAGAGCCGGATCGGCGCCGTACGGGAGACCGGAGTGTCCGCCACCGTAAGCGGCATAGCTGCTGGTGCACACCGGCGGGCACAGCCCGTTTCCGCCGGTGGGCGGCGAGGGCTCCGGCTCCTGGGGGCCCGGGCTCGGCACGTCCGGGCCGGGGAGATCCGGCACGTCGGGGGCATCCGGGGCCTTGGGAAGGTCGGGCTCGCCGGGAAGGCCGGGCAGGTTCGGTGACGGCTTGCCCGGCTTCTTGGGGTCGTCCGTCACGTTGCCGTAGATGCTGTTCAGGTCAAGATCGGTGGTGATGTGCAGGTTGGTGTAGTCGCCCTTGATGGCGTCCACGGAATTGCGGGGGAACGGGTAGGTGGTCAGCAGTTCCAGAGCGTTGGGGAGATCGTTCCGCGCCTCGTTCAACCGCCCCAGGATGGGCTGCAGCGCCCGCAGGTTGGCGACCGCGTCCTTCCCGGACTCGTCGATCACCCTGGTGCCGACCTTGCTCAGCTTGGACAGGGACTGCAGCATCCGCGTGAGGTTGCGTCGCTGGTCGGCCAGGATCTTCAGCGCCGACGGCATGGTGTCGACGGCCTGGCCGATCGTGGTCTTCTCCTGCCTCAGCGTCTTGGACAGCCTTTCGATGCCCTTCATGGCGCGGATGATCTCCGAGCGCTGGGAGTCGAGGCCGCCGATGAAGGTGTCCAGCTCGGAGAGGACGCTCTTGATCTTGTCCTCGCGGCCCTCCATGGTGTTGTTCAGCTCCTTGGTGATGGTGTGGAGCTGAGCCACTCCACCACCGTTGAGCAGCGCGGAGAGGGCGGAGAGCACCTCTTCGATCTCCGGGGTCCTGTTGCTCCGGGACACCGGAATCCGCGCGCCGTCGGTGAGCCTGCCGCTCGGCCGGACATCCGTCGGCTTGGCCAGCGAGACGTATTTCTCCCCGAGCATGCTGGTCTGACGGAGTTCGGCGATCGCGTTCCCCGGCAGTTTCACGGAGTCCTCGATGCGCAGACGTACCCGGGCGCGCCAGCCGTTCAGCTCCACCTTCTCCACGGCGCCCACCGTGACGTTGTTGACCTTGACCGCGGACTGCGGCACCAGATCGAGGACGTCCCGGAACTCGGCGGTGACGTGGTAGGCGTTCCCGTCGGAGGCTGCGCCGCCCGGCAGATCGACGTCGTACAGACCGTTGATCTCGCAGCCGGTCAGCACCGTCGACCCGGCCGCCATCCACAGCGCCGTGGTGCGCGCGGCCCTCATGCCTCGGCTCCCAGGATCCCGCCGAGCGTCTTGTCCACCGACGCCGTCCCGCTCGCGCCCTTGGACGCCCCGCCGAGGGGCCCGTCCTTCGGGAGCTCGGGCAGGTCGTCGAACAGCTTCTTCAGCTCGCGGCAATCGGTCTTCTCGTCCGACGACTTGAGCATGGAGCACAGGAGGCTTGCCGGATCCTGCGGATGCTCCCCGTTGTTCCTGGTGCCCAGCGAGCCGGACGCCGGGTCGTACGCGTTGGCGAGGTTTCCGAGCCCCGCCGGTGCGACGTCCATGAATTCCTCCAGTGCGGCACGCTGCTTGACAAGCACCCGCGTCACCTCGCTGAGGCCCTTGACATTGCTGGTGAGCGCCTTCTTGTTGCCGCGAACGAAGACGGCCACGTCCTTCAGCGCTATGGACAACTGCTTGAACGCCTCGGCGAGGTCCTTGCGTTCGCCGGAGAGCTGCCGCGACACCGTGGCCAGGCTGTCGTTGAACGAACGGACGCTGTCGTCGTTGGACGCGAGGGCGGTCGTGAACACCTGCAGGTTCCGTACGGTGCCGAACAGGTCCTTCCGGCCGTCCGAGAGGGTGGTGACCGCCGTGGAGAGGTCCTTGACCGTCTGGTGCAGCTTCCCGCCCTGTCCCTCGAGGTTGTCCGCCTGTACTCCGAGCAGCCTGGACAACGCGCCGTCCTTGTTGGCGCCGCGCGGCCCGAGCGCCTGCGACGTGGTGTGCAGACTGTCGTAGATCCGGTCCAGTTCGACCGGTGAGGCAGTGCGGCTCTCGGGGATGACGGTGCCGCTCTCCATCGTCGGGCCGCCGCGGTAGACCGGGAGCAACTGCAGGTAACGGTCGCTGACCACCGAGGAGTTGATGATCGCCGCCTTGGCCCCCGCGGGCACCTTGCGCTCGGCGTCGTACTCGAAGTCGACCCGGACCTTGCGGCCCTGCGGCGTGATCCGCTTGACCTCACCGATCGGGATGCCGAGGACACGGACCTCGGAACCGGGGTAGATGCCGACGGTGCGCGGGAAGTAGGCCGTGACCTTCACCGGGGTGGATCCCGGCCAGAACACGAAAGCCAGGCCGGCGATGAGCGCCAGCACCGGGACGATCGCCAGGCGGCGAACGAGACGCCGGCTCATCGTGACCCCCCTGGGGATGTCTGCACGGACGGCCCGCCCTTGGGAACCACGGGGGCGGCGACCATGTTCTGGATGTAGCTGTCGAACCAGCGGCCGTTGCTGAGGGTGTTGGTGAACACCCGGGCGTACGGCGCCAGCAGCTTGATACTGCGGTCGAGGCTCTTCTCATTGCGCTGCAGCATCGCGACCACGGCGCCCAGCCGGCTCAGCGCGGGGCCGATCTGCTTGCGGTTGTCCTCGACCAGGCCGGAGAGCTGTACTCCGAGCGCGGCGGCGTTGGTCAGCAGTGCGTGGATGGCCTTGCGCCGGTTGCTGATCTCCTTGAACAGTGCGTCGCCGTCGTCCATCAGTTTGATCAGCTCCTCCGACCGGTCGGAGAGGACCCCGGTGACGCCGTTGGCGTGGCCGAGCAGGTCACGCAGCGCCTGATCGCGCGACGCGACCGTGCGGGACAGCCGGGACAGCCCCTCGATGGACGCCTTGACCTCGGCGGGCGAGTCCTTGAACGTCGTGGCGATCGTGTTCATGGCGGTCGCCAGCTGCTTGGTGTCGATCCTCTCGTTGGTTTTGGTGAGGTCACTGAAGGCCTGCACCACGTCGTACGCCGAGACGGTGCGGTTCAGCGGGATCTCACTTCCGGGCTCGAGCTGGCCGGGGCCCTTCGGCTCCAGCGACAGGTATTTCGCCCCGAGGATCGTCTTGACCCGGATGGCCGCGCCGGTCCTCGTCCCGAACTCGGGTTCGCCCTTGAGCCGGAAGGTGACCTTGACGTGATCGCCGTCCAGGTCGACCTCGTCGACCTTGCCGACCTTGACCCCGGCGATACGGACCTCGTCGCCGGACTTGAGGCCGCTCGCCTCGGAGAAGGCGGCGCTGTACTGCTCACCGTTCCCGATCAACGGCAGGTCCTGGATGTTGAACGCGGCGGCGATCGTCAGCGCGATGGTCGTGACGCCGATGGCCCCGATCGTCACCGGGTTGCGCTCGCGGAAGGGAATCACCGGCCGCACCTCGCCTGCTCGACATGGAGACGGGGGGTGAGGACTTTCGCGGTCTTCGGCAGGACGACCCGACCGTCGAAGTCGCACAGGTAGAAGTTGAACCAGGATCCGTACGAGCCCGTGCCGATCAGCTTGTTGAGCTTGCCCGGCAGTCGCCTCACGACGCCCTCCACGGTCTTGTTGTTGCGCTGCAGCGTCCCGGAGAGCTCGGAGAGTTCCGCGATGTCGGTCTTCAGCGCCGGGCGGGCGTCCTCAAGCAGGCCCGAGGTGGCACCCGCCAGGTCTCCGATGCCCGTCAGCGAGTCGCCGATCGCCTTGCGGTCGGTGGACAGGCCCGAGATCACCCGCTGCAACTGCTTGAGGAGGTCGGCGAAGCGGGCGCTGCGTTTGTCCAGGGTCCCCAGCACATCGTTGAGGTTGTCGATCACCGAGCCGATCAGCTTGTCGCGGTCGGCGAGCGTGCTGGTGAGCGAGGCCGTGTGGGCCAGCAGGCTCTTGATCGTGCCGCCCTCGCCCTGGAAGGTCTTGATGATTTCGAAGGCGAGCCGGTTGACGTCCTTGGGGCTCAGCGCGGCGAACAGCGGCTTGAATCCGCCGAGCAGTGCGTTGAGATCGAGGGCGGGCTGCGTACGGGAGAGCGGGATCCGGCTGCCGGGACGCAGCCGCGTGCTGTCCCCGGCGCCCTCGGTCAGCGCGATGTAGCGCTGTCCGACCAGACTCCGGTAGCGGATGACGGCGCCGGTGCTGGAGAGCAGCGGCCGGTTGCGGTCGACGCTGAAGGTGACCTCCGCCAGCGTTCGGTCCTTGATGCTGATGTCCTCGACCTCGCCGACGCGGACACCGGCGACCCTGATGTCGTCACCGGTCTCCAGGCTCGTGACGTCACTGAACACCGCCTTGTAGGTGTCCGTGGGGGTGAACCGGATATTGACGATGGTGGCCGCGAGCAGCGTGGTCGCGATCACGGTCACCACCGCGAAGAGGGAGAACTTGACCAGTGGTGCGGCCGTGTCCATGGCCTTCATGCGAAGCTCACCGCCGTCCCGCGAGCCATCGGACCGAAGAGCAGGGTCGCCACCGAGGGCACCTCGTCGGCCGGGATGTTCATGGCAGGGGCGACGAGCGCACCCACGAGCCGCTGCTCGGACGCCGTGCCGGACACCTGGCGGCTGTGCCCGCCGGGTGCGGCCGTGCTGCCGGTGCCCTTCGTACCGTCCTTGAGCCTGTGACCCGGGTCGGGCACGGGAGGATCGGGCAGGCCGCGGCAGTTGGGTCCGGAGCGGTCGGCGTAACGCGGCTCCTCGCCGGGCTGGTAAGCGGACCTGGGCAGGGTGGCCTCCAAGGTGATGTGCATCTTCCCGCCCTCGAAGATCCCCTCGGCCCGCGGCTCCGACTTGACCAGGCCGCGCAGCAGACAGGGATATACGGGCGAGTAGCGCGCGAAGAGCGCCAGGTTCGGGCGAGAGACGTGGGCCAGGGTGATGAGCCGGTCGGCGTTGTCGCCGAAGACGTCCTCAGCGGTGTCCGCGGACCTGGTCGTCCCGGTCAGGACGGACTCCAGGGCCTGCCTCTTCTCGATCATGGTCCGGCTATTGGTGATGGAGTTGCGCAGAACCCTCACCATGTCGGGGGCGGCATCGCCGTAGACCTCGACCACATCGGCGAACCGGGAGAGATTCGCTTTGAAGGACGGCATGTGCGGATTGAAACGGCGGAGGTAGCGCTCCAGCCGGGCGAGGTTGTCGCCCATCCTGTCGCCGCGCCCTTCGAGAGCGGTCGCGAAGGCCGTCAGCGTGGCGTTGAGCTTGGCCGGCTGGACCGCGCGCAGCAGCGGGAGCAGGTCGCTGTTCAGCTTCTGGAGCTCGATGGCCGCTTTGGTGCGATCCTGGGTGATCACGTCACCGGCGCGTATGGGCCGTGACGAGGGCTGCTTGGGGGCGACCAGGTCGACGTACTTCTCGCCGAACAGTGTCTTGGGCAGCAGCATCGCGTGGACGTTGGAGGGGATACGGCTCACGTACTCGGGTGTCAGCGCGATGTCGAGGGTGGCCTTGTCCCCGTCGGCCCGCATGGCGCGGACCTCGCCCACGATGAGGCCGCGCAGCTTGACGTCGGCGGGGGGCTCCAGCTGCGTACCGATCGTGTCCGCCTGCAGCGTGACGCGGACGACGGAGGTGAACGCCTTCTGGAAGATCGCTACGGAGAGCGACAGCAGCAGGGCGATGACGGCAATGAAGACGATGCCGTACAGCCGCAGCTTGGCGGTCGGTGTCGGTGTCGGTATCGGCATCGCTACCCCGCGATTCTGACGGTGGTGTTGGCTCCCCAGATCGCCAGGCTGAGGAAGAAGTCAAGGATGTTGATGGCGACGATGGAGGTGCGCACCCCCCGGCCGACCGCCACGCCGACCCCCGCGGGGCCGCCCTTGGCGCAGTAGCCGTAATAGCAGTGGACGAGAATGATGACGACGGCGAAGACGATCACTTTGCCGAAGGACCACAGCACGTCGACCGGGGCCAGATACTGCTGGAAGTAGTGGTCGTATGTGCCGGCCGACTGCCCGTAGTAGAGGGTGGTGATCGTCCGGGACGCGAAGTAGGAGGAGAGCAGCCCGATCACATAGAGCGGGATCACCGCGATAAATCCGGCGATCATCCGGGTCGTGACCAGGAACGGCAACGAGGGAACGCCCATCACTTCGAGCGCGTCGACCTCCTCGCTGATCCGCATGGCACCGAGCTGGGCGGTGAATCCGGCGCCGACCGTCGCGGATAGAGCGAGTCCGGACACCAGCGGCGCGATCTCACGCGTGTTGAAGTAGGCGGAGATGAAAGCCACGAAGTTGGACGTGCCCAGCTGGTTGAGCGCCGCGTATCCCTGCAGGCCGACTTCGGTGCCGGTGAAGAAGGTCAGGAAGGCGATGACCCCGACGGTGCCGCCGACGACCGCCAGCGCACCGCGGCCGAAACTCACCTCGGCCAGCAGCCGAAGGACCTCCTTTTTGTACCGGCGCAGCGTGCGACCGGTCCAGGCCAGCGAGCGGCCGTAGAAGGTCAGCTGGCCGCCGAGCTCCTCGAGGGAGCGGAGGGGGCCTACGAGAAATCGTTCCGACAGCGACATCACTAACCCCTCTGCGGAATGATTTGGAAGTAGACCGCCGTCAACACGAAATTGGTGACGAACAGCAACATGAAGGTGATGACGACCGAGTGGTTCACCGCGTCACCGACGCCTTTTGGACCGCCCTTGGCCGTCAGGCCCTTGTAGGAGGCGACGATCGCCGCGATGGCGCCGAAGACCAACGCCTTCAATTCGGCCCAGTACAGGTCGGGCAGCTGGGCGAGCGTGGTGAACGAGGCCAGATACGCGCCCGGGGTCCCGTTCTGCAGGACCACGTTGAAGAAGTAGCCCCCGGCCACGCCGACCACCGAGACCAGCCCGTTGAGCAGGACCGCGACCACCATCGAGGCCAGCACACGGGGCACGACCAGCCGGTGGATCGGGTCGATGCCGAGCACTTCCATGGCATCGATCTCCTCGCGGATCTTGCGCGCACCGAGGTCCGCGCAGATGGCCGAGCCGCCCGCGCCCGCGATGAGCAGCGCGGTCACGATCGGCGACGCCTCGCGCAGGACGGCCAGGACCGAGGCGGCTCCGGAGAACGACTGGGCACCCAGCTGCCGGGTGAGGCTGCCGATCTGCAGCGCGATGACGGCGCCGAAAGGGATGGAGACGAGCGCGGTGGGCAGGATCGTGACGCTCGCGATGAACCAGGACTGCTGGATGAACTCCCGCACCTGGACCGGCCGCCGCGGCAGGGTGCGCAGGACGTCCAGGGCCATCGCGAACAGACTGCCGGAGTGTTTGAGCCCGCCGGTGGGTGAGAGACTCATGTTCCCGCCGCCTCCCGCTTCTGTCGGGCCGCCTCACGTGCGGCGATCAGCTTCCACCGCAGGGGCCTGCTGATACCGGGGCTGGGCAGCAGACGGGGGGTCACGCCCGCGCCGGATGCGCCCTTGCCGCCCATCGGGCCGCGGTGGTTACCGGCGTCGAGCTCGGCCAGCTCCTGTTCGACCTGTGCCGCGTCCTTCTCCTCGGCCATGCCGATCGGGCCCTGCATGCGCCCGTTGAGGAACTGCCCGACCACCGGCTCATCGCTGTCGAGCAGCTCTTCCCGGGGGCCGAACATGACCAGTTCGCGCCGGAACAGCAGCCCGATGTTGTCGGGCACCTGCCGCGCCGAGGCGATGTCGTGGGTGACGATGAGGAACGTGGCGTCGATCTGGGCGTTCAGATCCACGATGAGCTGGTTCAGATACGCCACCCGCACCGGGTCCAGACCCGAGTCGGGTTCATCGAACAGGATGATCTCCGGATCGAGTACGAGCGCCCTCGCCAGACCGGCCCGTTTGCGCATACCGCCGGATATCTCACCGGGAAGTTTGCCCTCGGCTCCGATCAGCCCGACCATGTCCATCTTCTCGAGCACGATCCGTTTGATCTCGCTCTCGGACTTGCGGGTGTGCTCGCGCAGCGGGAAGGCGATGTTGTCGTAGAGATCCATCGACCCGAAGAGCGCGCCGTCCTGGAACAGCACGCCGAACAGCTTCCGCACCTCGTAAAGATCGTGCTCACGAAGTCGTGTGATGTCCCGTCCCGCGATGTGGATCGAGCCCCTGTCCGGCTTCAGGAGACCGACGAGCGTCTTCAGGAATACCGACTTGCCCGTGCCCGACGGGCCGAGCATGACCGACACTTCCCCTGCGGGCAGCGTCAAGGAGACGTCCTGCCAGATGACCTGGTGGCCGAAGGATTTGGTCAACCCTTCCACGCAGATCTCGACACCCATCTGGGACACCCTTCAGATATGGACACAAGTTTTGACAACGCGGCGCGGTCGATGACCGGCGCCGGCCGCACCAGGGGCGGGGGGACGGAGCCGGGTACGCGGGCGAGAAGGAGGAGGAGCCCGCGCACCCGGCTTCCGGGGTCACCGGGGCCCGGGGGTGCGCCGGGGGGTACAGCACACCCTGGCCACGGTGGCCGGTGGGGCGACGGGCACCGGTACGGCTGCCCAAGCCGTACGGAGGCCGTCGGCAGAATGCGGTTCGCGCTTATCCCGAGTCACGGGGCGACTCTCCTTCCCATCACGCACTGCTCCGCGGAGGAGCAGGTCTCATCTGCTCTACGGCGACAGGCACCGCGTCCGTCGCGGAAAAGGAGAATTTTTTTATCGCCCTTCCGACCAGACGGTTTGTGGTGCTCGATGGCGCCCCGGGGGGCGGCGGGACACCACACGGCCGGGTGGAACGGCCTCTGCGGGGGAAACCCCGGCCGCCTCGAGGGGGCAGGCCGGGCGGGCCGTTCGACCGGGCCCGCCGGGCGCCCGGCGGGATTGCCGGGGTGGAGACCTGGCACCGGCTCCGGACCGACGCGGAATTCCGTCTCACCGACCCCGGGCCCGACGGTCCTCCCCCGGCCTCGGACCGATGTCCGGTGGGCAGAGGGCCCGCGTGGCGTGCCGGTGGGGCCTATGGCAGCCCGACCTCGCCGGGCAGCGTACGGCCGGGCACGGGGCTGCCGGGCGTGGTGCGGCTGTCCCCTCCTGACGTGGTGCTGTCGTCCGGCGGGCTCGTGGGTTCCGGCGTACCGGCCTCGGGCGTACCGGCTTCGGCGGTGCCGGCCTCGGGCGTACCGGCTTCCGCGGTACCGGCCATGGTGCGGCCGGACGGATCCGTATGGGCGCCCTGCAGGTCCGTCGGCACAACGTCCCCGGGGACGGAGACCGAGGGGACGGGCGGGACGGAGGGAACGGAAGGGGCCGAGGGCACCGACGGCGCGGTGGGCCCGGCCAGCGGCGGCAGCGCGACCTCCGGCAGTACGGATGCCACCGCCCCGGGCAGCCTTACCGGGCTCGACAGAGGAGACGTACCGGCGTGCGGGCCGCCCGGCGCGCGGGGCGGGGCAGCCGTTTCCTGCCGGTCGTAGCCCGACCCCGACTCATCCGCGTCTCCCCCCGTGGAGGCCTGGGGCGAGCGAGGCCCGCTCTCCTCCTGAGCGAAGGGGAGCCCTATTCCCAGCACGGCCAGCGTCGCCGCCGTGGACACCAGTGCCGCCCCCTGTCCGCCCGCGCCGCCCGTCCGTGGCCGGCCGCGCCCGCAGAGCCATACGGTGACGGCCAACGTCCCGGCGAGCGAGTTGCGCATCGCCCGCCGCGCCCTCGCGAGCAGCGACTCCACTGCCTCGTAGCTGAGGCCCATCTCCGTGGCGACCTGTCCGACGTCCAGATCCTCCGACTTGAGCCGGAGCGCCTCGGCCTGCCGGGCGGGCAGCTCCCTGCTCCGCCCCGCCAGCCACTTCGCCTCCGCGCGGTCGCACACCACTTCCTCGACCGGAACCGGCCCCGGGCCGGTGAGCGTCGAGTGGCTGCGCACCTCGGCCTCCCGGTTCACCTGCCGGTACCGGTCCACACACAGGCGCATGGTCACCGTCGTCAGCCAGGCGCCCAGCCGCTCGTCGTCGATGTGCGGGTTCTCCACGGCCCGGAGCATCGCCTCGTGCACGGCGTCCTCGGCGTCCTCCAGGCTCATCGACCGCCGGCGCGCCACCTTCAGCAACTGCTCACGGTGGCTCCACATGCGCTGCCACCGCTGGTGGGATCCGTCACCCGGTCCCGTCGGGTACACGGAATGCGGGTCCGTTGCCATGAGCGCCCTTTCACGACGACGTCGAGGTCTGAACCGAGGCCCCGACCCGGCCGTTCCGTGGCACGGCGCGTCCAGCCCGGCCATGGCTCCGGATCACCACGGACACTGCCCGTGGGTCCGCGAGGCCCATGGCCTACGGGGCCTGTGGCGGCTCGGCGTACGCCGAGCGCACGCCGCCGGACTCCTCAGGCAGGGATCCCGGCAGGGGCAGACATTACCTGCCGGTACCCGCTGGTGGGAGGGGGTAGGAAGCTCTGATTCCGGTGGGCACACCATGTATCCGGGCTCTCGGACAGCCGGCCGCTGCCAGCCGTGACGGCCCACGGCCTTGATGCCCCGGCGCGGCACCGGCGACGTGATCAGAGGTGGTTCAGAGTGGTGCCATTACCGGGCGCGAACCCTTCGTCGCGCAAGAAGCGAAGACCGCCGGCGCCGTTGCGGGCGTTCCGGCGGTCTTGACCGTCACCGGCTCGTGAACTCAGATCGGCTTGCTGAAGACGGTGACCGGGCGTTCCAGCCGCTCGCCGTCGACGGTGATGTCCACCGTCTCGTTGTAGAAACACACCAGGTCTTCGATCTGGCCCGCGGCTCTGATGGGAGCGGGATAACTCCAGGCCACATTCGGCAGAGCGCGGCCGCCCCCCGTCCAGGACCAGTAGTCGGCGATCCCCTTGTACGGGCACCGTGAGTGATGGTCCGTGGGCGTCAGATGGTCGAAGCGCACATCAGCGCGGGGGATGTAGTAGCGGACCGGCAGACCGGTCTCGAAGAGCAGCACCGGTGAGCGGGTGTCGGCCACGACCGCTCCCTCGATCTCCACCCGGACATGGCGGCTGCTGGGAATCGGGTCGACGCGCTTGTGCGGGTCCCGCGGGTGTACGAAGATCTCCTCCTCCTCTTCGTACCAGTGGTCCAGTACGGACCGGCCGAACCATGCGAAGGCAATGTGATCCGCCAGTTCCTTCCCGGGGAAGGTCCACGCCGCGTTCTCGATCACCTCGCCCTCCACATGGAGGTCGTAGAAGACCGTCGATCCGGCATGAGCTCCGGTGTCGGGCTTCTCCGCTCCCCGCAGCAGGTCGGTGCGGACCTCGTCCTCCGGGAAGGCGTAGAGCGGTACCGGGCTCCCGGGCTCCCAGACCAGGACGGGGTGGTGGCTGTCGACGACGGTGGTGCCGCCCTTGGTGCCGCGCACCCAGCGCTCGCTGGGCTCCCAGGTGATCGTTTCGGTTCCGTCGGTGCTCATACGTTCACCTCCGCCGGCTCGGCGATGTAGGGGCGGCCCTCGCGCCAGGCCTCCAGCTGCTCGGGGCGCCCGAATACCTGAAGATAGTCCTCGACACGGCGGTCCGCCTCCCCCCATACCGGCACCGGCTCGTAGTCGGACTCCTCGTCCCCCAGGAACGGGGCGAGGGGCTCGACGACCGTCGGCAGGCCGGGGGACCCCGGGCAGGCTGCGCGCGGACAGACCGACCGCGCCCTGCTGGTGGACATGGGCCATGAGGGAACCCGGCGGCTGTCCGGCAAAGTCCCCGGCTCCCGGCTGCTGGAACGCTCAGGCCGTCAGTGGCCCGGAATCGCCAGAGCCGACAGGAGCTTCCACGCAGGTGTCCCTCACACGGGAACGCCGGCTGCGCGCAGTCGGCGCTCCACCTCCTCCCAGCTCGGATCGACGGCCTCGGAGGCCCCCGTGCCGACCCGGGAATCCTTGAATCCGCTGGAGGTGGAGACGCAGACCACGGGACCGGCGACATCGCCGTGGCGGCGGAGCCCCGCGAGTCCGGCCGCCGCGGACAGCTCCGCCCACAGCCCCGCCCGGGCCAGTTCGGCCCGGGCTGCCGTCAGCTGCTCGTCAGTGACGATCAGCGCGTCGCCGCCGCTCTCGCGGACGGCGACCACCGCGCGGTAGCCGCCGACGGAGCTGTCGATCGCGTACGCCTCGGTCGGTCCGACGGAGACTCTGACCGCCGGGCGGCCCTGACGGAGAGCGGCGTGGAGGGGGCCACCGGCGGCGGGTTCGCAGCCGTACATCCGCGGGGTGCGCGGCGCCAGACCGAGCCGCACCAGTTCGGCGAAGCCCTTCCAGACGCCGAAGAGCAGCTCTCCATAACCGGTCGGCAGGAAGACCGCCTCCGGAACGCCGAGTTGGGTGAAGATCTCGTAAGCGATGGTCTTGTAGCCCTCGGGGCCGAAGGCGTGGCCGGTGTGGGTGGGAGTGAGGTTGCTGACCGGGTGGTAGCCGACGCGGTCGACGATCTCCCGCATGAGCGGCCACCGCGCTTCCTTTGGTACGGGCAGCACCACCGCCCCGTAGGCGTGCAGGAAGGAGTCGACCGCCGGGGGCGCGCCCGCCGAAGCGAGCAGGACGCAGCGCAGCCCGGCGCGTGCCGCGTACGCCGCTGCGGAGGCGCCGTGGTTGCCGGACGAGGCCACGACGATGCCCTCCGCACCCACGCCGAGGGCAGCGCTCACGGTGCAGCGGTTGAGCCGGTCCTTGTGGCTCCATGTGGGGTTGCGGGACTCGTCCTTGACGAAGACTCCGTCGCCGATCTCCACGAGGGGTGTGCCGCCCTCGCCGAGACCGGGGGCGACGAGGGGCGGCAGCAGCGATGACCACCGGTCCAGGCCGGTGCTCGTACCCGTGGCTCTTGTCGCTCCTGCCCGGTCGAAGAGGTCGTGCGGCACGCGGTCGTAGGCATAGTCGACCTCGACCGGATAGGCGGTTTCGTCCGTGCTGGTCCGGGGGCAGCCGGTCGTGAGCGGAGGCCACAGCGGGTAGCGGACAGCCGGATCCGCCAAGGAGCACTGACCTGTTGCGAGCGAGTCCCCTATTTCCATGATCCGGAAGTGTAGTTCCCGTAAGCGCCCGGCCCGGACGGACAGGACATCGGCACGGGCGCACCGCGCCGCCGCGGGCTCGGAGCGGGCGGACCAGCCGCCCGGAGGTGCGCAGGCACGTACCCGGCCACCCGCTTGCCCAGCGTGACCCCGGCCTCGTCCGCGGACCTGGTGTGGATGCCCGAGAGGATCCGCGCTTCGACGTCCTCCTCCGTCCGCTGACGTCAGGCGGTGTATGCCCTCGTGACACCCGGCGCGCTCGGGCTGGTCAGCGTGAAACGGAGCGGTACGCGCTCCGGCCGGCGCGGACAGCACTGCCTCGGCGGCGCCCGAGTACGTGTTGTGGCCGCTGGGATGGTCCGGGTGCGCCGGAGTGGGGTGCAGCGGGGTCCACGCGGGGTCCGGGCCGAGGCTCCGGTCCGGATGGCCGTGACCGGGCGCCACCGCTGATGGGCGTTCTTGCTGTCGGTAGTGGCGATCTGCGTGTCCACCAGCGCGACATGCTTCTGTCCGGGGCACGGCCGGGGTGAGCTACCCGAGGGCTCGTCAGGTCCGGCGGAGCACCGACCGCATGACGTCGTTGAGCTGCCGTTCGGGATCCGGCAGTGGAGCCGTCGCGCGCCAGGCCACGAAGCCGTCCGGGCGTACCAGAACCGCGCCGCCGGCCGTCGTGCCGTGCAGCTCCGCCCAGTCCGCGCCGTTCTCGGGGGCCAGGTCGCCCTGCTGTCCGTTGCCGATGCGGTAGGACTCCAGCGGCACGGACAGCTCGTCGGCGACGCGCTTCGCCGCCGAGTGCCACTGAGTGCCGTCGGTTCCGCCGTCGACTCCACTGAGCAGCACGAAGGACCGCTCGTAGAGATCGAGCGTGGAGAGCCGTACGCCGAAGTGGTACAGCCACATGTGCGGGGCGCGGGTGCCCGGCTCCCCCGTCAGCTGCATGCGTTCGGGTACGACCGGCAGTCCGGGGTCCGTGCCGACGACGGCCCCTCGGGGATAGCGGTAGCCCAGGGCGACGGTGAGGACGCCGCTCTGCCTGCCCCCGGCGGCGCCGGGAGCAGCGGCGTAGCCCGGGTGGCTGTGCTCCGCGGAGCGTGCCGAGGCCCGGGCGCTCGTCGCGCGGGCCACGGGCTGACGCTCCTCGCCGTAGGTGTCCAGCAGCCCCGGATCCGCCCAGCCGTTCAGCACGGCGGCGAGCTTCCATGCCAGGTTGTGGGCGTCCTGGATTCCCGTGTTGGAGCCGAAGGCGCCGGTGGGGGACATCTCATGGGCGGAGTCCCCGGCGAGGAAGACCCGTCCGGCCGAGTACCGCTCCGCGACCCGTTCGGCGGCATGCCAGGGCGCTTTGCCGGTGATCCGGACATCCAGGTCGAGAACGCCGGTCGCTCTGCGGATGTGTGCGATGCACCGCTCGTCGGTGAAGTCCTCCAGGGTCTCCCCCTCGTCCGGGTGCCAGGGGGCGTGGAACACCCACTCCTCCTGGTTGTCGACCGGGAGCAGCGCCCCGTCCGCTTCGGGGTTGGTCAGGTAGCAGGCGATGAAATGCCGGTCGCCGACGACCTCCGCGAGCCCGCGGGCGCGGAAGGTGATGCTCACATTGTGGAACAGGTCGCCATGGCCGGTCTGGCCGATTCCGAGCCGTTCGCGTACGGGGCTGCGCGGGCCGTCGGCGGCGATGAGGTAGTCCGCGCGCACGGTGCGCTCTTCTCCGGTCTCCCGGACCCTGAGGACGGCGGTCACGCCCTCCGCGTCCTGTTCGAAGGAGAGGAGTTCCACGCCGAACCTCAGATCGCCGCCGCGCTCACGGGCACAGCGCACCAGCACCGGTTCCAGGTCGTTCTGGCTGCACAGGCACCAGCCGGTCGGGCTGAAGCGGGCCAGCGCACCGCCCGGGTCGATCTCCTTGAACAGCCACTCCTGTTCGTCGCCGGTGAGCGACACCGCCTGGAGGATGCCGTGGTTGTCCGCCAGGACGGAGGCCGCCTCGTGGATCAGCGGCTCCGCGCCGGCGGTCCGGAACAGCTCCATCGTGCGGACGTTGTTCCCGCGTCCGCGGGGGTGGTGGGAGGTGCCCGCGTGCTTCTCCACCAGCATGTGGGCGACGCCGAGGCGTCCCAGGAACAGTGAGGCGGACAGGCCCACCAGGGAGCCGCCCACGATGAGAACGGGCACGCGGTCGTCGACTTCGGGATTCTTCACTTGCACCAGCTCCAGCCGCCTGGACGGGGTGTGCTTCTGTCCATCCCCGGCTTCGGATGTTCCGTTCGGCGATTCACCCGTACGGCTCACACATCTCGCGCCATCAGTGGGGGCGGCCGACGATCGAGTGCGGGCACCGTCACCGGCGCGATGGACGCCGGTGTGCCCGGGACCAGCAATGTTCCCGGGATACGCCCGGCCGTGGAGGCGGTGATCGACCGGTCCATCACCTGGTCGTTCGCCTGGGTCGCACCGACGGCACACGACACCGCATGACCGCAGGGGCCGAACCCCGTTCGAAGGAGATGTGGAAGATGACAACGCTGTCAGAAAGAGTGTCGCAGTCGGCCTTCGACGGCTCCAGGCTTCGAGTGATCCTGCTGCTGGACATCCAGGACGGTGCCCAGCAGCGCTTTCTGGACGCCTACGAGCTCCTCCGCAACCGGGTGGCCTCCGTGCCCGGGCACATCAGCGACCAGCTGTGCCAGTCGATCGAGAACCCCTCGCAGTGGCTCATCACCAGCGAATGGGAGAGCGCACCGCCTTTCCTGGCGTGGGTGAACAGCGAGGCGCACGTCGAGATGGTGCAGCCGCTGCACGGCTGTGTGCGCGATACCCGGTCCCTCCGCTTCAGCGTTCTGCGGGAGACCTCCGGAATGGCCTCGATCTCCCGCGAGTCCAAGGGACGGTTCCAGACCGCCCCCCGGATCGGCGACGGTGTGGTCCGGCACGCCCTCACCTTCACCGTCAAGCCCGGCAGCGAGAGCAAGGTCGCCGAGATCCTGGCCGGGTACGCCTCCCCGGCGGCGCAGGTCGACGAGACCACCCGGCTGCGCCGCACCTCGCTGTTCATGCACGGCAACCGCGTCGTGCGCACCGTCGAGGTGCAGGGAGACCTGGTGGCCGCGCTGCGCCATGTGGCCCGGCAGCCCGAGGTCAGAGCCGTCGAGGAGGCGATCAACCCGTATCTGGAGCAGCACCGCGACCTCGGCGATCCGGAGTCCGCGCGCGTGTTCTTCACCCGGGCCGCCCTCCCCGCGGTGCACCGGGTGGCATCGGACGGCGTGGAAGCGGCCGACGTAGCGCGGCACGCGCTGATCTACCCCGCCAAGGAAGGCTGCGGGATGGCCGTGGCCCGGCTCCTGGCCCGCCACGACGAGCAGACCGCCGACACCCCGCGGAGCCCCGTCGTGGGGAGCACCATCTTCCAGCGCGACGACATCGTGGTCCGCATGATCGATGTGCGGGCACCGATCGAGAAGGAGCCGGTGCTGGCCCTGGGCATCAGCGGCCGCCGCACGCCCGCGGTGCTGAGCAGGCTGCTCGATCTCCCGGCGGACCACGACCTGACGCGCAAGCAGGGCGTGCTGCGCTTCCTCTCCCACTGCGGCATGGACCCGATCACCGACCGCCGCGCCTCGGATTCCTGACGTGCCGCAACGCCCGTCGTGCCCGCCCCCCGCACACCGCGGCCGGCACAACGCCACCTGGAGGTAACCATCATGTCCCCGCACGCACTTCGCATCGTGGATCTCTCCGAGACCCAGCCCAACCGCCGGCGCGGAGGAGACCTGCGCGCCATGCTCACCCCCAGCGCGGTAGGCGCCACCAGCGGCTTCATGGGTCTGGCCATCGTGCAGCCCGGCGAGCGCATCGGCGAGCACTACCACCCGTACTCCGAGGAGTTCGTGTACGTGGTGAGCGGCGCGCTGGAGGTGGACCTGGACGGTGAGCCGCACCCGCTGCGGCCCGACCAGGGCCTGCTGATCCCCCCTCATGTGCGGCACCGGTTCCGCAACGTCGGGGACGACGAGGCCCGCATGGTCTTCCACCTCGGCCCGCTGGCGCCCCGCCCCGAGCTCGGGCACGTCGACACCGAGGGGACGGAGGGCACCGCACAGGCGGACCCCCCTGAAAGGGCGGAGTCGGTCTCATGACGCGACACGTGGCAGTCACCGGAGTCGGCATCGTCGCCCCGGGCGGAATCGGGGTACCGGCGTTCTGGGACCTCCTCTCCAGCGGACGTACGGCCACCCGGGGCATCACGCTCTTCGACCCCACGGGGTTCCGCTCGCGCATCGCCGCCGAGTGCGACTTCGACCCCGCCGCTCACGGCCTGGACGAGGAGGAGGTCGAACGCGCCGACCGGTACGTCCAGTTCGCGATGGTGGCCGCCGAGGAGGCCGTACGCGACTCCGGCCTCGATCTGGAGAAGGAGGACCCCTGGCGCATCGGGGTCTCCCTGGGCACCGCCGTCGGCGGGACCACGCGCCTGGAGCACGACTACGTCAAGGTCAGCGGTGCCGGCGAACGCTGGGACGTGGATCACCGGCCGGCCGGCCCCCATCTGCACCGGGCCTTCTCGCCGAGTGCGCTCGCGTCGGAGGTGGCCGAACAGATCAGCGCCTTCGGCCAGGTGCAGACGGTCTCCACCGGATGCACCTCCGGCCTCGACGCGATCGGCTACGCCTTCCACGCCATCGAGGAGGGCAGGATCGACGTCTGTGTCGCCGGCGCCTCGGACTCGCCGATCTCCCCCATCACCGTGGCCTGCTTCGACGCGATCAAGGCGACCTCTCCCAACAACGACGACCCGGCCCACGCCTCCCGGCCGTTCGACGCCCACCGCGACGGGTTCGTCATGGGCGAGGGCGGTGCCGTACTGGTGCTCGAGGAGCTGGAGCACGCCCGCGCCCGCGGAGCGCGCGTCTACTGCGAGATCCGGGGCTACGCCACGTTCGGCAACGCCCACCACATGACCGGTCTGACCCGGGAGGGCCTGGAGATGGCCGAGGCCATCAACCGCGCCCTGCACCACGCCCGGCTCGACAGCTCGGAGATCGACTATGTCAACGCGCACGGTTCCGGGACCCAGCAGAACGACCGGCATGAGACGGCCGCGGTGAAGCGGTCGCTGGGCGCGCACGCCTACGAGGTGCCGATGAGCTCCATCAAGTCCATGGTCGGCCACTCGCTCGGGGCGATCGGGGCCATAGAACTCGTGGCGTGCACCCTCGCCATGGCCCACGGAGTGGTCCCGCCGACCGCCAACTACGAGACCCCGGACCCGGAGTGCGACCTCGACTACGTGCCCCGGACCGCACGCTCCATGCCGCTGCGGACCGTGCTCTCGGTCGGCAGCGGTTTCGGCGGCTTCCAGTCCGCCGTGGTCCTGAGCACAGCACGCGGGAGGACGCGATGAGCGCCCGGCAAGACCGGAATCCGGTCGTGACCGGCCTCGGTGTCGTCGCCCCCAACGGGGTGAGCACCGACGCCTTCTGGAAGGCGACGAAGGAGGGGGTCAGCGTCCTGGACCTGGTCTCCCGCGAGGGGTGCGAGCAGCTGCCGCTCCGGGTGGCCGGAGAGGTCCGCGGATTCGACCCCGGGGCGGTCATCGAGGAGCGCTATCTGGTCCAGACGGACCGGTTCACCCACTTCGCGATGGCGGCGGCGAGTCTGGCCCTGGAGGATGCCCGGCTCCGCTGCGACGACGACGGGTCGCCCTACCGCGTCGGCGTCGTGACCGCCGCCGGCTCCGGCGGCGGCGAGTTCGGCCAGCGGGAGCTTCAGCGGCTGTGGGGACAGGGGTCGCGCTACGTCGGCCCGTACCAGTCCATCGCCTGGTTCTACGCGGCCAGCACCGGGCAGATCTCGATCCGCGGCGGCTTCAAGGGGCCCTGCGGAGTCGTGGCCAGCGACGAGGCGGGCGGTCTGGACGCCCTCGCGCACGCGGCCCGCAACATCCGGCGCGGCACCGACGCGGTCGTCGTCGGTGCCGCGGAGGCGCCGCTCGCGCCGTACTCGATCGTCTGCCAGCTCGGGTACGCGGATCTCAGCAGGTCCGCCGACCCGCTCGCCGCCTATCTGCCCTTCACCACCGGCGCCTGCGGATTCGTACCTGCCGAGGGCGGCGCCATGCTGGTCGTCGAGGAGGAGGCGGCGGCCCAGCGCCGGGGAGCCCGGGTCCGGGCCCATGTGGCCGGTCACGCCGCGACCTTCACCGGGGCGTCCCGCTGGGAGAAGTCCCGGGAGGGTCTGGCCCGCGCGATCCGGGGCGCTCTGGCGGACGCCCGGTGCGCACCGGAGGAGATCGACGTGGTCTTCGCGGACGCGCTCGGCGTACCGGCGGCGGACCGTGCCGAGGCGCAGGCGATCTGCGACGTCCTCGGCAGGCGCGCGCCACGGGTGCCCGTCACCGCCCCCAAGACCGGGACCGGCCGGGCGTACTGCGGCGCTCCCGTGCTCGACGCGGCGGCCGCGGTGCTGGCCATGGAACACGGCGTCGTCCCGCCCACGCCCAATGTCGTCGACGTATGCCATGACCTCGATCTGGTCACCGGTGGTGCCCGCCCCGCGGAACTGCGGACGGCGCTGGTGCTGAGCCGTGGACTCATGGGCTCGAACGCGGCGCTCGTGCTGCGGCAGGGCACCGCCATCCCCTCGTGACCGTGTGAGAAGGAGGACTTCCCCCATGACCGCTCAGCAGCTGACCTTCGCCGAGCTGGCGTCGTTGATGAAGAACGGCGCCGGCATCTCGGTCGACCCCCAGGAGATGGAGAGCCGGCCCGACTCCACCTTCGCCGAGTACGGCCTGGACTCGCTCGGCCTCCTCGGCATCGTGGGCGAGCTGGAGAACCGCAACGGCCGGCCGATGCCCCCCGACGCGGAGCTGTGCAAGACGCCGCACGACTTCATCGGCCTCGTCAACACCGCCCTCACGGCAGGAGCGTGACATGTCCGCACACACGGAGAACGAGATCACCATCGCCGCCCCCCTGGACCTCGTCTGGGACATGACCAACGATCTCGAGAACTGGCCGCAGCTGTTCAGCGAATACGCGGCGGTCGAGGTGCTCACCCGGGACGGCAACCGGACCACCTTCCGCCTGACCATGCACCCCGACGAGAACGGCAAGGTCTGGAGCTGGGTCTCCGAGCGGGTGACCGACCGCCCCGGGCTCACCGTCCGCGCCCGCCGCATCGAACCCGGGCCCTTCCACCACATGGACATCCGGTGGGAGTACGCCGAGACCCCGGACGGCACCCACATGCGGTGGTTCCAGGACTTCGCGATGAAACCGGAAGCCCCGGTCGACGACGACGGGATGGCCGACATCATCAACCGCAACTCCCGGATCCAGATGCAGCTCATCCGCGACAAGGTCGAGCAGCGCGCCCGCGAGGGCGGGCTGCGTACCGCCCCCGTCATGCCCAACTGACACCCGGTGCCCCGGCGGGGGCCGTCGACCGGACCCCGCCGGGGCACCGCTCCGTATCCAGCCCGACGAAGGGACTGACTCTCATGCACCGAGCACTGATCGTCGCCCGTATGGCACCGGGCTCGGCCCCGGACATCGCCGATGTCTTCGCCGACTCCGACCGGGGCGAGCTGCCGAGACTGATCGGCGTCACCGGACGGAGCCTGTTCCAGTTCGGCGATGTGTATCTGCATCTGATCGAGGCCGAGAGGCCGCCCGGCCCCGAAGTCGCCCGGCTGGCGGACCACCCGGAGTTCCGGGACATCAGCGAACGGCTCTCGGTCCACGTCGCGGCGTACGACCCGGCGACCTGGAGGAGCCCGAAAGACGCGATGGCACACGAGTTCTACCGCTGGGAACGCGACACCACCGTGTGACGCGAAGCGCGGACACAGCGAAGGAAGAGCCGACATGGTCCAGTGCGATGAGAGACCGGCCGACCGGGCGCCGTCGTGGGTGCGCTGCGAACGCTGTGCCGAGCTGGTCTACGGCAAGCGGTTCGGCCGGACGCTGAGCGTATGCCCGGGCTGCGGCTGGCACGCGCACCTGACGGCCCCCCAACGGTTGGACCAGCTGCTCGATCGGGGCTCGACGTCGCCGGTCGGCCAGGTGGAACCCGTCCACGATCCGCTGGAGTTCACCGACACCCGGCCCTACCCGGACCGGCTGGCGGACGCCCGGGCGGCGACCGGTCTGCGGGAAGCGGTCGTCTGCGTCCGGGGGAGCATCGAGGGGCGGCCCCTCGTGGTGGCGGCGATGGACTTCCGTTTCCTCGGCGGCAGCCTGGGGTGCGGCGTCGGTGCTCTCATCACCGAGGCCGCCCGGACGAGCCTGCGGCAGCGGATCCCTCTGCTGCTCGTCACCGCGTCCGGCGGCGCCCGTATGCAGGAGGGCGTGATGGCCCTCATGCAGATGGCGAAGACGGCGCAGGCGCTCACGGAACTCGACGAGGCGGGCGTCCTCACGCTGTCCCTGATCACCGACCCGACCTACGGAGGGGTGGCCGCGTCCTTCGCCACACTCCCGGACGTGATCATCGCCGAGCCGGGCGCGCGGCTGGGCTTCGCCGGACCGCGGGTCATCGAGCAGACGACGGGCCAACGGCTGCCCGAGGGCTTCCAGACCGCGGAGTTCCTGCTCGAGCACGGCATGGTGGACAACGTCGTACCGCGGTCCGCCCTGCGGGCCACGCTGGGCCGGCTGCTGGCCCTGGGGTCGCCGTCGAGGCGACCGCCTCGGGATGTGGCCCCCGCGTCCTCCGGCCGGATCCTGCGCCGCCCGGAGGAGGTGGCGCAGCGGGACTCCTGGGAGGCCGTACGGCTCGCCCGGCATCCCGAACGCCCCACCACCCTCCACTACGCCGACCATCTGCTCGAGGACTTCCATGAGCTGCACGGCGACCGGCTCGGGGCGGACTGCCCCGCGATCGTCGGCGGACCCGGCCGGCTGAACGGCCTGCCCGTGATGCTGATCGGCCATCACAAGGGCGGCCCGGGCCTCGCCGAACGGCAGCACCGCTCGTTCGGTATGGCCACCCCCGCCGGCTACCGCAAGTCCGCCCGGCTGATGCGGATGGCCGAGAAGCTCGGCCTGCCGGTGATCACCCTCATCGACACGCCCGGTGCCGCCCCCGGCGCCGAGTCGGAGAAAGGCGGCCAGGCCGTCGCCATCGCGGAGAACCTCCGGCTGATGTCCCGGCTGAAGGTGCCCGTCGTCGCCGTCCTCACGGGTGAGGGCGGCAGCGGCGGCGCGCTGGCACTGGCCGTCGCGGACCGGGTGCTCATCAGCGAGAACGGTCTGTACTCGGTCATCTCCCCGGAAGGCTGCGCCGCGATCCTGTGGAAGCAGCCGGAGGCCGCGCCCGCCGCGGCGGCGGCCCTGCGGCTCGACGCACGCGAACTCCTCCGCCTGGGGATCGTCGACGGTGTGGTCCCCGAACCGCCGGGCGGAGCCCATGGCGACCACGCGGCGGCCGCGGCCCTGCTCCGGGACGCGCTGGGCGCGGCCCTCGACGACCTTGTCCCCTACGAGCCCGAGCGGCTGCTCCTCGAACGCAGAAGTCGCTTCCAGCGCTTCGGCGTCGAGACCCGCATCCCCTCCGGAACCGGAAGAGGTACCCCGTGACCCCGCACCCCAACACGACGGAACATCGCGAGAACGGCCGGCGCCCCGCCCTCGGCGGAAACGGATTCACCGCCACCGACCTCACCCCCCTCGGGCACGCGGACCTGGACTCGGTCTGCCGGAGCGTGATGGAACTGGCGAGGACCGCGCCGAGACCGCCCCTGAGGATCAGGCTCCAGCACGGCCAGATGACGGTCGAGATGGAGTGGCCGGACTCCGTCGCCGGCTCCGGAACGCGCACCGAACAGCCGGTCCATCAGCCACGGACTCCATCCGCCGGCCCTCCCCCGGCGGCGCAGGACGAGGTGCGGTATCTCCTCGCTCCGACGGTCGGCACCTTCTACCACGCCCCCGAGCCCGGAGCGCCGCCCTTCGTCTCCGTCGGCGACGTGGTCCGCCCCGGGCAGCCCGTCGGGATTCTCGAGGTGATGAAGATGATGAGCACCGTCGAGGCGGACGCCGCGGGCCGGGTCGTGGAGTTCCTCGCGCCCGACGCCCAACCCGTCCAGTTCCAGCAGCGCCTGCTCGCCCTGGAACCGCTCCACGACGCGGAGGCGTGAGCCCGATGTTCAGCACCGTTCTCATAGCGAACCGGGGGGAGATCGCGCTGCGCATCGCCCGCGCCTGCCGCGAACTGGGCATGCGTACGGTGGCGGTGTACTCCACCGCGGACCGTGACTCCGCCGTGGTGCGCTTCGCCGACGAGGCCGTACACATCGGTCCCGCACCGCCGAAGGCCAGCTATCTCCATGTGCCGGCGATCATCGAGGCGGCCCTGCTCTCGGGGGCGCAGGCGATCCACCCGGGGTACGGCTTCCTCTCGGAGGACCCCGACTTCGCCGAGATCTGCGAGGCGAACGGCATCTTCTTCATCGGCCCGTCGCCGCAGGTGATGCAGCAGCTCGGTGACAAGGCGGCGGCCCGCTCACTGATGGCCGGGGCGGGGCTGCCCGTACTCCCCGGCAGCACCACGGCCCTGGCGACTCCGGCGGAGGCGAAGGAGATCGCCCAGCAGACCGGTTTCCCCGTCATCCTCAAGGCCGCCGCCGGTGGCGGGGGCCGGGGCATGGCCATCGTGCGCGACCCCGACGACCTCCTCACCGCCTACAAGGAGACGCGTGCGCACGCCTACGCGGTCTTCGGCGACGACCGGCTGTATCTGGAGCGGTTCATCGAGGACGCCCGCCACGTCGAGGTGCAGGTGCTGTGCGACCGGCACGGGTCGGCGGTCCACCTCGGCGAGCGCGACTGCTCGGTGCAGCGACGCCACCAGAAACTGGTCGAGGAGGCACCGGCGCCGAATCTGCCCGCCGAACTGCGTACGGCGATGTGCGAGTCGGCGGTGCGCGGCGCCCGGTCGGTCGGCTACGTCGGGGCGGGTACGTTCGAGTTCGTCCTGACGCCGTCCCACGAGTTCTATCTGATGGAGATCAACTGCCGGCTCCAGGTCGAGCACCCGGTCACCGAGATGGTCACCGGGGTCGACATCGTCCGCGAGCAGATCCTCGTCGCGGCGGGACTGCCGTTGAGTGTGAGCCAGGCCGATGTCGCACCCCGCGGTGTGGCCCTGGAGTGCCGGGTCAACGCCGAGGACCCGGCCCGGGACTTCGCCCCGGCCCCCGGCCTCCTCACCGAGTTCGTCCCGCCGTCAGGTCCGTTCGTACGGGTCGACACCCACGCCGGCCCGGGCTGGCGGATCGGTCCGGACTACGACTCCCTGCTGGCGAAGACGGTCGTCTGGGCCCCGGACCGCGATCAGGCGCTGGCCCGTATGGACCGCGCGCTGGGCGAGTTCCGGGTCGTCGGCGAGGGGGTCCGCACCACGGTCGGCTTTCTGCGAGAGACGCTCGCACGGCCGGAGTTCCGGGCCGCGGAGCACACCACGGCGCTGGTCGCCCGGATACTGGGAGCCCGGGGGACGTCGTCCGAACGTCCTCCGGGCTCCTGAACAGCGCGCGCGCTCAGCCCTTCACGGTGCTGTCGAACGCGTGCAGATAGGCGTTGACGGGGCGGACCTCCCCCACCCGCAGACCCGCCTCCGTCATCCGGCTGACCAGGCTCTCCTTGGAGTGCTTGGCCCCTCCGACGTTGAGCAGCAGCAGCAGGTCCATGGCGGTGGTGAACCGCATCGAGGGAGTGTCGTCGACGAGGTTCTCGATGACGATCACCCTGGCGCCCGGGCGTGCGGCCCGGACGACGTTGCGCAGGGTCCTGCGGGTGCTGTCGTCGTCCCATTCGAGGATGTTCTTGATGATGTACACATCCGCCTGGACCGGGACCTCCTCGCGGCAGTCCCCGGGAACGATACGCATCCGCTCGGCGAGCGGTCCGCCGTCCCGCAGCCTCGGGTCCGCGTTGGCCACCACGCTGGGCAGATCGAGCAAGGTGCCCTGGATGCCGGGGTGTTTCTCCAGCAGACCGGCGATCACATGCCCCTGGCCGCCCCCGATGTCGGCGACCGTGGTCACTCCGCGGAGGTCGAGCAGGCCGGCGATGTCCTGAGCCGACTGCCTGCTGGAGGTGGTCATGGCCCGGTCGAACACCTGGGCCGAATCAGGTGCGTCATGGTGCAGATACTGGAAGAAGTCCTTGCCGTACAGGTCGTGGAAGACGTTGCGGCCGGAGCGCACCGCTGCGTCGAGCCGCGGCCAGGCATCCCAGGTCCACGGCTCGGTGCACCACAGGGAGATGTACCGAAGGCTGTTCGGTGCGTCCTCCCGTAGCAGCCGCGACATCTCGGTGTGGGTGTACCGGCCGTCCTCGGTCTCGGCGAAGACGCCGTAGCAGGCCAGGGCCCGCAGGAGCCGTTGCAGTGGCTGCGGCTCGGTCTTCACCTCGACGGCCAGTTCCTCGGCGGTGGCGGGCTTCTCTCCCAGCGCGTCCGCGACGCCCAGTCGGGCAGCGGCGCGCAGGGCCGCGGCGCACGCCGCCCCGAAGATGAGTTCCCGAAGGTGCATGGCCGGCTGGGTGGTCGTGGGACTTCCCGTGGTCATACCGCCTCCTTTCTCCCGGCGCGTGGAATGGCACCGGTCAGCACGGGCCGGCCTTCTTCGAGACGCCACACACGTTGCGGTTGAAGGTGTTCGTTCCGGTGTCGGCATCGACCAGGTCCGCAGGCTTGTTTCCCAGCGAGACGTTGTAGCTGATGACGTTCCGCTCGTTCTTGGCGCCCACGAAGCTGGGGAAGAGAACGATTCCGCCGGACAGCGGGGACTCGCCCACATGGCCCCGGACCATGTTTCCCTTCACCAGGGTTTCCTCGGCACCGGTGAGGACGATGCCGGAGCCCTGGATGTAGGGGAGGCGGCTGTTTCCCTTGCAGTACTTGTTGTTCTCCGCCACGTAGTTGCCACGGATCGTCAGAGCTCCGGCCCGTGGCTTCGACTCGTCTCCCACGACGAACACTCCACCGCAGTTTCCGGTGAGGGTGTTGCCGCGGACCACCAGGTTTCTGACCCGCCGGATGGTGACGCCGATACGGTTGCCCGTCAGGGTGTTCCCTCTGATCACGGCACCGTGGGTGTCGATGGAACCGCCCTCCCGTTCCACCGTGTTGGCCACGAAGATGCCCGACTCGGCATTGTCCCTGGCGGTGTTGAGCCGGAAGACGCCCCGGGTGGACTTCTGCTGGGCGATGCCCCACTGCCCGTTGTTGCTGGCAGTCACCCTGCGGACATCCAGCCCGTCGGTGTCCGTGGCCCAGATGCCGTTCTTCTTGAATCCGGTGACCGTCAGCGAGCGGATCCGGACGTTGTCGACCGGGTTCTTGGCCGTACCGCTGACGCAGATGCCGTTCCCGGCCGTCGCACAGGCATTCACGGCCCGCTTGGTGGTGGACTTGTTGGCCTTGGCCGTGGCCTTGGCCGTCTTAACCTTGCTTGCCGTGGCCTTGGCGGTCTTGGCCTTGCTTGCCGTGGCCTTGGCCTTGCTGGTCTTGGTCTTACTTGTCTTGGCCTTGGTGGCCTTGCTGGTCTTGGGCTTGGGCTTGCTGCTCTTGGTCTTGGCCTTCGTCACCGCCGGTTTGAGGATCGTCCCCGTGCCGGATCCGCGGAGGGTCACGTTCGATGTGGTGATCTCGACGCTCTCCCGGTAGGTTCCGGGTGCGATGGTGATGGTGTCCCCCGGTTGCGCGGCGTCCACCGCCTTTTGAATGGACTCGCCCGGGCGGACGTGGAGTCGGCTGTCGGCACTGGCCGCCGGAGCGGTACCCAGTCCGGTGACGACAACGGCAGTTACAACGCCGAGGCGCTTCATATGATTTTTCATGCCACGAAGCTATGGCCGATCTCCACGGTCCGCCACATGGAGTGACCCAAGGGTCACAGCGAGCCACATCAGGGGCTCTCCCCCGCGGGGCTCTCCGGCCGCACCACCGGCGGACCGGCATGCTCTCCGGCCGTGGAGGCCGCCGCCCCGGGAGAGTCCACCGGCTCCGGAGCACCGCCGGAGGACGCCTCGGCGTCCTCCTCGTCCGGTGTCTGCGCCACCAACAGGGCCGCCAGACTGGCCGGCAGAAACCACAGTCGAACAGGCGAGGGAGTCATACGAAAGCCAACGGCTCGACACTCCCCGGCGACACCCCCCGCGGGCCGCGAACGCGTATGACCACCCGAACGGCCGTCGTGCGGCGGTCCGTCGGGCGCCGTCGGACACGGGCGAAGCGCTCCACCAGGCGTGTCGGGTGCGCGCTCCGCCGGCCGTGTCAGGTGCGGGCGAGCTCCGCCGGGGCACGTCGGGCAGCCGGGGGCGTCACGTACGGGTGAGGCGAGCCGCCCCGAAGGAGACGTCGAAGCGGTCGCACCAGATCGTCACGCTGGTGTACCGGCTGAGATCGACGTCCGGCGGCAGCCGGTAGTTCTGGCTGCCCTTGTTGCCCTTGAGTTCCCCCAGGCTCCTGTGGGCCCCGTCATCGAAGACGTGCCACTTCTCCTCACCGGGCTCGACCGGGGCGTCGGTGATCCATACGTGCAGGTCCGGACCGTTGCTGGTGTCCAGGTCCTCCAGCCGCAGCACCTTCGCCCCATTGGTCTCCTGAAGGATCAGCACCCTTCCGCTGGTGGAGTGCTCCTGGCTGATCAGCCGGCCGGTGGCGAGCACCTCGGGCCCGGCCGGGTCGGGCGATCCCGTCGGCGCCTGCGGCCGCCCGGTGGCGTCCGCCACGCCGGGCGGCAGATCCTCCCGCACCGTCTGATCCACCCACAGCTTCCACGGCTGGAACCAGAACAGACCGAACGCGGCCGCCGCGAGACCGATGACCAGCACCGCGATGACCACCGGCTTCCGCAGTACGCGCAGCAAACGGTTCATGATCGCCTCCCGGATCCGGACGCCTCCGCACCATTCAACGCGTCACGGGTCCGCCCCGGGGCGGACCGGGGATGACGGAAGTCTTACGGCCGACCTCTTACGGCCGTTCGGCAGACACCGCGGGCGACGGTCGGCCCGGCCTGTCCGGACGAGCCCCTGGCCACCCGTGGACGCCGGCGCGGTTCAGCCGGACGTGGGACGCAGGCCCTCACCGAAGGCAGGGACATCGCCGGGGTCGACGTCCGGGCGCAGCCGTACCACTCGTACGGGGTGGCGCCACCGACCGGCGTCCACGGCGACGTCGCCGTGGAATTCCACGACGTGCTCGGGCTCCACCGGGGCGAAGTCCAGCGGCTCCCGGCTCCCCCAGGAGGCGGAGATACGGGCGCCGGCCCACGGATGGCCGGCTCCGGCCGGGGTGAGCAGACGGCCCAGGTCGCGCCGGAGCGTACTGGCCAGCGGCGTGCTGCGCGCGGCCAGGCGCAGGATGCCCTCGGCGTCGTAGCGGCCGAGCAGGACGGTTTCCGGGGCGTGGACGGGGCCGGTGACAGCGCCGACGACCGCCTCGCTGGTCTCCCTGGCCCGGACCTTGAGCCAGCCGCGGCGTCCGGGCTGGTACGGCTGGTCCCAGCCCTTGGCGACGACTCCTTCCACGCCGACCGGGCCCCAGAGGGTCAGCCACTGCTCGGCCTCCTCGCGATCGCTCGTCACCGGGGACAGGGTCCACGGCGAGGTCAGGTCATGAGTGGCGAACAACTCCTCCAGTGCCGCGCGGCGGACCCGGTAGGGCTCGCGCAGCAGCTCCCTCCCGCCCCGCTGGAGGAGGTCGAAGGCGACATAGTGGGCCGGCTGGACGTGGGCCAGACGGCGGGTGGTGCGTGCCGCGCGGTTCAGGCGCTGTTGCAGCGCACCGAACTCCAGCCGGCCGCCGACCATGATGACCGCCTCTCCGTCGAGAACGACGTCCTCCGGAAGCGCCGCCGCGGCGTCGGCGATCTCGGGGAACGCGGCGCCGAGGTCATGGCCCGCCCGCGACTGCACCCGGACGGAGCCGGCGAGACGGAAGACCAGGAGGCGGAATCCGTCGTACTTCGGCTCCAGGGCGAGGCCGCCGGGGAGTGCGCCGGGCGCCGGGAGATTGTCGGTGGCCTTGGCGAGCATCGGTTCGATCGGTGGGGTCAGTGCCACGGGACCAGTGTGGAACGATCAGCCACGAAACACCCGTACAGGGCACGAGGGTGTCGTTGCGGTGGCGGTGGCCGTACGGGGGTGCGGGCGAGGCCGCCGCGGCCGCGGCCCGCCCCTCCGTGCCGGTGCGTCAGCTGACCTTCCGGGCTCCCCGGATGGCCCTGGCCAACGATTCCAGGAGCGGGGCGGCGCCCGCGTACGAGAATCGGGGAACGGCGTTCCAGGAGGCGACCTGGCCCGCCTTGACCGCCGGAAGCCTCGACCAAGCGGGCTTGGACATCAGGTCCTTGGGCTGCAGAGCCGTGGTGCGGTTGTCCAGCAGCACCAGGTCGGCCCGGTACTTGTCCGCGGTCTCCCAGCTGAGGCTCTCGAAGTAGCCGCCCTTGTCGAGCTTCTCCGGGACGACGAGGTCGACGCCGAGCTCCCGGAAGTACAGCAGATCGGTGTTGTTCTTCGGATTCGAGACATAGAACAGATCGGCGCTGCCGGAGGCGGCCATGACGGTGAGTCCCCCGCTTGCCTTGGCGGCCTTGCGCACCGTCTCGGCCGCGGCCTCGAAACGGTCCTTGGCCTCGGTGACCTTCTTGGCCTTCCGGTCGGCACCGAGGGACTCGGCGAGCTTCGCGTAGTGCCTGATCGGCTCCGGCAGGGGGACGCGCGCGGTGGTGACGGCGGCGCTGGGGGCGAGCTTCAGGATCTTCTTACTGCTCTCCGTCGGCACATACCAGAGGGCGTTCGGGTCGTACATGTGCGTGATGAGCAACTCGGGGCGCAGGGCCGCGTACTTCTCGATACTGAACTCGCCCCAGACGTTGCCGAGGATCTCCACCGCGTCGACGTCGAGGTCCCCCGCCTGCTGGTCCGGCTTGCCGTTCTTGAGCTTGGTCTCGCCGAAGACCCCGACGATCTCGTCCTCGAGCCCGAAGTCGTGCAGAGCGGCCGCCGCGCCGGTGAAGGCCACGATGCGCTTCGGGGTGCTCGGCGCGGTGACCTTCCTGCCGCGGCCGTCGGTGAACGACCAGGCGCCGCCCTTGCCGCCGCTCCGTGACCCGTCCGAGCTTCCTCCACAGGCGGTCACCAGGGCGCCGACGCCCAGGGCGCCGCCCGCGGCGAGCAGACCACGGCGGGAGAGTCGGTTCGGGCGGACTTGTGACATGGCAGTGTCTTCCTCTCGTGCGAGGGGGGCTCAGCGGACGAACGTTGGTTAGGTTAACCTAACCTAAGTTGTTGTCCGCAGGCCGGAGCGGCGTCCGCTGCCCGGCCCGTATCGGAGCGGTCCGTGTCCTTCACCAAGTCACCGCAGGTCGCCGGGGATTCAACGGCCGAGCCGCCGCCCCGTACACGGCCGCCCGGCGGTCGCCGGGCCCCGCACACCGTCGGTCTCGTCTGCGCGCTGCTGCTTCTGCTCGCCGTTCTCGCGCTCAGCATCGCGGTCGGCGCGAGGCCGCTCTCCCTCGGCGAGGTCTGGCACGCCCTCGTCGACAGCGACGCCTCCGCGTACACCGTGGTGCACGAGATGCGCCTGCCCCGCACCCTGTTGGGAGTGCTGGCCGGAGCGGCACTGGGTCTCGCCGGCGGTGTCCTGCAGGCGCTGACCCGCAATCCGCTGGCCGACCCCGGACTGCTGGGCATCAACGCGGGCGCCTCGGCGGCCGTGGCGTCGGCGATCTCCTTCCTCGGAGTGACGACCTTCGAGGGCTATGTCTGGTTCGCCTTCCTCGGCACGGCGGTCGTGTCGGTGCTGGTGTACGCGGTCGGCGGCGGCCGCGGAGCGACCCCCGCCCGTCTGGCCCTCGCCGGCGCCGCGCTCAACGCCGCCCTCACCTCGTATGTGAGCGCGGTGATGCTCCTGGACGCCAACTCCCTGGACCGTATGCGCTTCTGGACGGTGGGCTCGCTGGCCGGCGCCCAGGCCGGAACGGTGGTGAAGGTGGCGCCGTTCGTGGCGGCCGGGCTGCTGCTCACGCTGGCGCTGGCGCGGCCGCTCAACGCCCTGGCGCTGGGCGACGACGCCGCGCGGGCCCTCGGCGCCCGTCCCTCCCTCGTCCGTGGACTCTGCATCGTCGCGGTGACGCTGCTGAGCGGAGCGGCCACCGCGGCGTGCGGACCGGTCGTCTTCGTCGGGCTGATGGTGCCTCATCTGGTACGGGCCCTCACGGGCCCCGACCTTCGCCGGCTGCTCCCCTACTGTGCGGTGCTCGCGCCCGTCCTGCTGCTCGCCGCGGACGTGCTGGGCCGGGTGCTCGCCCGGCCGAGTGAGCTCCAGGTGGGGATGGTGACCGCGGTGCTGGGCGGCCCGGTCTTCCTCTTCTTCGTCACCCGGCGGAAGGTGGCACAGGCGTGAGCGTCATACGGATCGCGGGCGGCCTCTCACTGCGCTTCCGCCTCCGGGCGCTGGTGACGGGAGCGGGATGCGCGCTACTGGCCCTCGCCGTCGGCGTGTTCGCGATCGGGAGCGGCGACTATCCGCTGAGCCCGGCACAGGTGCTCCGCACGCTCATGGGTGACGGTGCCCCGGCGGATGCCTTCGTCATCCAGGAGCTGCGGCTGCCCAGAGTGGTCACCGCTCTCCTGGCCGGGGCCGCGCTGGCGCTCGCGGGGGCCGTCTTCCAGTCGCTGGTGCGCAACCCCCTGGGCAGCCCCGATGTGCTCGGATTCACCCAGGGCGCGGCGACCGGCGCGCTCACCGCGATCGTGGTCCTCGGGGGCGGCAGCCTGGCACTCGCGGGCGGAGCGGTGATCGGAGGCGTGGTCACCGGTGCGGTGATCTACGCGCTGGCCTGGCGGCGGGGGCTCCATGGATACCGTCTCGTCCTCACCGGCGTCGGCATGGCGGCCATCCTGACGGGGGTCAACGGCTATTTACTGACGAGGGCTCAGATCACCGATGCGGCACGGGCCGTGCTCTGGCTCACCGGGAGCCTGGACGGGCGCGACTGGGACGACGCCCTGCCCCTGCTGGTCACCATGGCCGTACTGGTGCCGCTGGTCGTCCTCGGCTGCGGAAGAGCGCTGCGGATGCTGGAGATGGGCGACGACGCGGCGTCGGCCCTGGGCGTACGGGTGGAGCGGATCCGTCTCGTCCTGCTGGCAGCGGCGGTCCTGCTGGCGTCCTTCGCGGCGGCCGCCACCGGCCCGGTCTCCTTCGTCGCCCTCACCGCACCGCAGTTGGCGCGGGGGCTCACCAGGGCACCGGGGCCGAATCTGCTCCCCTCCCTGTGCATGGGAGCGGCTCTGCTGGTCGGCGCCGACTGGATCGCACAGCGGCTCGTCCCCGGGCACCAGCTGCCGGTGGGCGTGGTCACGGGCGTGCTGGGCGGCGGCTATCTGGTGTGGCTGCTCGCCACGGAGCGCAGGGCTGGCCGGATATGAGGGACACGAACGAGAGCGAGAACGGAGTGCGGGCCATGGGCGACGACGGAGCGCGGCTGAGCGGGAGCGGGCTGACCCTCGCGTACGAGCGGCGGACGATCACCGAAGGGCTGACCGTCGCCGTACCGGACCGTTCCTTCACCGTCGTCGTGGGGCCGAACGCCTGCGGCAAGTCCACCCTGCTGCGGGCTCTCTCACGGACGCTGAAGCCGGCCGCCGGGACCGTACTCCTGGACGGCCGGGACATCGCCGGGATCCCCGCGAGGAAGGTGGCCCGGACGCTGGGTCTGCTGCCCCAGTCGTCCATCGCACCGGACGGGATCACGGTCGCCGATCTGGTCGCGCGGGGACGGTACCCGCACCAGGGGTTGCTGCGGCAGTGGTCGAAGGAGGACGAGCGGATCACGGGCGAGTCCATGGCGGCGACGGGCGTCGCGGATCTGGCGGACCGTCCGGTCGACGAACTGTCCGGCGGGCAGCGGCAGCGCGTGTGGATCGCGATGGCGCTCGCCCAGCAGACGCCACTGCTGCTGCTGGACGAGCCGACGACGTATCTCGACATCGCCCATCAGATCGAGGTGCTCGACCTGTGCGCACGGCTCCACCAGGAGGAGGGGCGCACCCTGGTGGCCGTGCTGCACGATCTGAACCACGCGGCCCGGTACGCCACCCATCTGATCGCGATGCGGGACGGACGGGTGGTGGCGGAAGGGGCGCCGAAGGAGATCGTGACCGCGGAGCTGGTGGAGGAGGTGTTCCGGCTGCCGTGTCAGGTGATCGACGACCCGGAGACGGGAACTCCCCTGGTGGTCCCCGCCGCTCGGCGCCGTACAGCCGCCCGCCGGCCGGACACCGCCGGACGCGTGGTCGCGCCGCGCTGAGCGCCGGCCGTCCGGGGGCGGCTGCGCGGCTGATGCCGCGTCAGCCAAGGTGTGCCCGGTAGGACCAGTGGTCCCTGTTCCGGTACGTGGCGGAGCCCGCCTCGGGCCGCCCCTGTCCGCCCTGCGCCTGGGTCGCGATGACGGCAGCCTGAATCCGCCGTTCCACTCCGAGTTTGGCCAGCATGCGGGAGATATGGTTCTTGACGGTCTTCTCGGCGAGATAGAGCCGCCGGCCGATCTGCCGGTTCGTCAGCCCCTCGCCGATCAGTTCCAGGATCTCCCGCTCCCGGGGGGTCAGACCCTGCAGAGCCTCCGGCCGCGGCTCCTCGGCTTCCGCTCCCCTCAGCCGTGCGATGAGCCGGGTCGTCGCGGCCGGGTCGAGCATCGACCGGCCCGAGGCGACGGTACGCACGGCCGAGAGCAGGTCCGACCCCTGGATCTGCTTGAGCACATAACCGGCGGCCCCGGCCATGAGCGAGTCCAGCAGCGCCTCCTCGTCGTCGAAGGAGGTGAGCATCAGACAGGCCAGACCGGGCAGGCGCGACCTCAGCTCCCGGCAAACGCTCACTCCGTCCCCGTCCGGCAGCCGCACATCCAGCACCGCGACGTCCGGGCGCAGCGCGGGCACGCGTACCAGCGCCTCCTCCGCGGTGGCCGCCTCGCCGACCACGGTGATGTCCGGCTCGTCGTCGACGAGGTCGTGCACCCCACGGCGTACGACCTCGTGGTCGTCGAGCAGGAAGACCGTGATCGGGCGGTCCGGACCGGTCTGCTCGCTCTCTGCCATCAACCGCTCCTGTCACGCGCGTCGGCCCCGTACCGGACGACGGGAACCACTCTCGGCCTGCCCCGGCCTCCTCGTAGGGAGCCTCCGGCATCCGTGGCCGGAGGAACAGGGCCGGTCGGCCCTGATTCTCAGGGTGCCACCGCCCCGGCCCGGCCATGACGACCGAGCGGCAGGACCGGCCACGACCGGCCCGCGAGGGCCTCCGCGGCCCGGCGGGCGCCCTGCCGCCGGACCGGCCATCCTGGACCCGTGGGCAGGTACGAGGAGGCGAGGACCGTGCCCGGCAAGCAGCCGACGAAGGACACCGCACCGACGAGGGACAGCGCCCGGACGAAGGGCGGTGCCCAGAAGAAGGACGGTGCACAGAAGAAGGACGGCCGGCCCGCCCGACTGCCCCGGAAGCAGTACGAGACGGAGCTGTACCGGCTCCAGACGGAGCTGGTGAAGCTCCAGGAATGGGTGCGCGCGGAGGGCGAACGGCTCGTGGTCGTCTTCGAGGGCCGGGACGCGGCCGGCAAGGGCGGCACGATCAAACGGGTCACCGAGCACCTCAACCCCCGTATCGCACGCATCGTCGCCCTGCCGGTGCCCACCGAGCGGGAGCGCAGCCAGTGGTACTTCCAGCGCTACGTCGAGCAGCTCCCGGCCGCGGGGGAGATCGTGCTGTTCGACCGCAGCTGGTACAACCGCGCGGGCGTGGAGCGCGTCATGGGCTTCTGCACCCAGGAGGAGTACCAGCGCTTCCTCCACCAGTGCCCCATCTTCGAACGGATGCTGGTCGAGGAGGGGCTGCTGTTGCGCAAGTACTGGTTCTCGGTGAGCGACGAGGTACAGGAGCAGCGCTTCCGCAAGCGTCTCAGCGATCCCACCCGGCGCTGGAAAATCTCCCGGATGGACCTGGAGTCCATCACACGCTGGGAGGCGTACTCGCGGGCCAAGGACGAGATGTTCGTGCACACCGATATCGCCGAGGCACCGTGGTACGTCGTGGAGAGCGACGACAAGCGGGCAGCCCGCATCAATATGATCGCCCATCTGCTGTCGACCGTGCCGTACGGGCACGTCCGGCAGCCGGACCTCCATCTGCCGCCGCGTCCGCCGTCCACCGGCTACGAACGGCCGCCCCGGCGCCTCCAGACGTACGTGCCGGACCACGCCGCCACGCTGCCGGACGCCACCCGGCCCGCGCCGTAGCGGGCCGACGTGCGTGCTTGCCCCCGTTCCCCGTGGCGGCGGGCCCTGTGCCGTCCGTTCCCGCGGGTGGGCGGATACTGAACGCAGAGCGACGAGAGGCCGGAGAACCGGCCGCCGGGTGCACCTGGAGGAGCGAGGTTGGGACGCGCCGAGGAGGGCCGGGTGCAGTTGCCCCAGCTCCGGCTGGATGAGCTGCTGGATGAGGTACAGGCCCGGCTGGACGCGGCACGCGGGACGCGGGACCGGGTGCACAGCCTGCTCGGCGCCGTGCTGTCCGTGGGGCGCGAGCTGGATCTGGAACACGTGCTGCGGCGCATTGTCGAGGCCGCGGTCCTCCTCGTCGACGCCGAGTACGGGGCGCTGGGCATCATCGGCCCCGACGGGCGGAAGCTGTCGCAGTTTCTGACGGCGGGGGTGACCGACGAGCAGATCGCCGAGATCGGGCCGTATCCCTCGGGGCACGGCATCCTGGGCGAGCTGATCCGCCACCCCGAGCCGCTGCGGCTGGCGAAGATCTCCGAGCACCCGGCCTCGTACGGTTTCCCGCCGCACCATCCGCCGATGCACAGCTTCCTCGGCGTACCGATCCGGGTACGCGACCAGGTGTTCGGCAATCTCTATCTGACCGAGAAGCGGGGCGGGGCCGAGTTCGACGCCGAGGACGAGTCGGTACTCTCCACCCTGGCGGTGGCGGCCGGGGTGGCGATCGACAACGCGCGGCTGTACGAGGAGTCCACGCGCCGTGAGCGCTGGCTGCGGGCCAATGCGGAGATCACTCACAGCCTGCTGTCGGGCAGTGCCCGCACCGCGGTGATCAGCCTGATCGCCGAGTCGGCGAGGGAGATCACCGACGCCGAGCTGGCCCTCGTGGCCCTGCCGATGACGGGTACCTCGACGCTGACGGTGGAGCTCGCCATCGGCCGGGAGCCGGACGCCCATCGCGGTCTGGTGGTGCCGCCCGAGGGTCCGATCGCCGCGGCCTTCACCGATGCTGCCCCGGTGACCAGCGCGGACGTGACCCAGGACCCCCGCATCCCCGCGGGCGCGGAGCGTTTCGCCGGGCTCGGGCCCGCCGTCGCCGTGCCCATCGGCACCGGAGCGGGCCATGGCGCCGGAGTGCGCGGCGTGCTGCTGCTCGTACGGAGCGCCGGTGGCCCGGCCTTCGCCGCGGAGGAGATCGGGCCGTTGATGGGGTTCGCCGGACAGGCGGCCGTGGCGATGGAGCTCGCGGAACGGCGGAGCGAGGCCGAACAGATCACCTTGCTCGAGGACCGTGACCGTATCGCTCGCGACCTTCATGACCTGGCCATTCAGCGGCTGTTCGCGACCGGGATGACCCTGCAGAGCGCGGAACGGCTCATCGACCATCCCAAGGCGTCCGAACGGGTCCTGCGTGCGGTCGGCGACCTGGACGAGACCATCAAGATCATTCGGTCGACCATCTTCGGACTGCGGTCGCGCGAGACCGGCAGCGGGCAGAACTTCCGGGCACGGATCGTCCAGGCTGTCGGCGAAGCCGCCACCGTGCTGGGTTTCGCACCGAGTCTGCGCATGGAGGGGCTGCTGGACACCCAAGTGCCCCGGAGCATCGCGGACCACGGAGCGGCGGTGCTCTCGGAGGCGCTGACGAACACGGCCCGGCATGCGCACGCCACCCGCACCGACGTGGTCCTCACGACGGACGGGGAGGAGCTGGTGCTCACCGTCGCCGACGACGGCGTGGGGATCCCGCCCGGGGGGCGCCGCAGTGGTCTGCGGAATCTCGCCGAGCGCGCCGAGCAGTTGGGCGGCTCCCTGGGGCTGTCCTCCCCGCCGGGTGGGGGGACCACGCTGACCTGGCGGGTGCCGGTCCGGTGAGGTGACGGCCGCCGGAGACCGGCGATTGACGGTGGGCGACGTGAACGGGCCGACTGATGACATCACAGCCACCCGATGACGTCACGGCGTTCGGCGATCCCACGGCGGTCGGGCCTTCGCGGCAGCCGGGTGGTTCGCGGCGGCCCGGGGAGTACCCGGTGGCCAGGTGCCTTCGCCGTGGTCAGCGACCCTCGCCGAGGTCAGCGGCCCTCAAAGTCGTCAGCGGTTCTCGCCGTCGTCAGCGGTACTCACCGAGATCAGCGGCCCTCGCGGTCGTCAGCGGTCCTTGCCGTGCTCAGCGGTCCTCGCCGTGGTGACGGCCGGACAGGTCCACCAGCCGTTCTCGGACCCACACGTTCGCCGAAGGAGGGCCGTCCGGCCCACCCGCGGGGCCTGGGGGCCCACGGTGACGAACCGTCGTCCGGCGGATCGTGGAATCGGGCCCGGAACGCGGGGTGCGGGCTCGTCCTCCGGCGCCACCCCGGCGAAGGGATCAGGGATGACGACCACCACGTACCGTCCGCGTTCGGCTCACGCGCTGCTCGCGGACGGCAGCACCGTGGAGATACGGGCCGCGCGCCCGCAGGACCGGGACGCGGTGCTGCGGATGCACGAGGAGATGTCTCCGGAGGACCTGCGGCTGCGGTACTTCGTCGCCAATCCCCGCTACGCGCGGGTGACGGCACTGCGGATGTGCGCCACCGAACGCGAGGGATACTGCCCGCTGGTCGCCGTGGCCCACGGGCGGGTGGTCGGTGCGGCCGAGTACACCGTCCTGCCGGCGGCCGCGGGCGAGCCGCGCTCGGCGGACATCGCCATCGCCGTCGCCGAGGGCCGGCACGGGCAGGGCATCGGCACCCTGTTGCTGGAGCACCTGGTGGACGCCGCCCGGGAGGCGGGGGTCCGCACCTTCACCGCCGACGCGCTCGCGGAGAACCGCGCCGTCCTGGAGGTCTTCGCGCGGCTCGGTCTGCGGACCTCACGGCATTTCGACGGCACCGAGGTCCGGTGCACCGTGCGTCTCGAGGCGGACGAGCACTATCTCTCGGCCGTCGACGAACGCGGCCGGGTGGCCGATGTGGCCAGCCTCGTCCCGTTGCTGCACCCTCGGTCGATCGTGGTCGTGGGCGCCGGGCGGGGCCGGGATTCGATGGGACGGATCGTCCTCAGGAATCTCCGCTCCGGCGGTTTCACGGGGCCTCTGCACGCGGTGAACCCGCACGCCCGTGCCATCGAGCGCACGCCGGCGTACCCGTCCGTCTCCGCCCTGCCCTTCGCGCCGGATCTGGCCGTCCTCACCGTGCCCCCGCAGGCCGTCCCCGAGACGGCCGAGCACTGCGGCGAGCTGGGCGTACGCGGTCTCGTCGTCCTGACGGCCGGGCTCGACGCGGAGCAGGCCGCGGCGCTGCTGCGCATCTGCAGGAACCACGGTATGCGCCTGGTCGGCCCCGGCTCCCTGGGGATCGCCCGGACCGACGCCGGGGCGCGCCTGGACGCCACCCTCACCGCCCGCCCCCCGCTTCCGGGCAGAGCGGGCGTCGCGGTGCAGTCGGGCGGTGTCGGGGTCGCACTGCTGGAGCAGCTCTCGCGGCTCGGCATCGGGGTCTCCAGTTTCGTCTCGCTCGGTGACAAGTACGACGTCAGCGGCAACGACATGCTGCAGTGGTGGGAGTCGGACGGGAGCACCGAGCTCGCTGTGCTGCACCTGGAGTCCTTCGGCAACCCGCGGGCGTTCTCCCGTACGGCGAGACGCGTCGCCCGCGGTATGCCCGTACTGACCGTGGACACGGGCCGTTCCGGCGCGGGACACCGGGCCACCGCACCGCCCATGGGTGCGACGGCAGCCCTCCCCATGACCCGTCAGGCGCTCTTCGCCCAGGCCGGAATCATCGCCGCGGAGAGCGTCGGCGAACTGGTCGCCACCGCGGCCCTGTTGCATGCCCAGCCCCTCCCCGCAGGGTTCAGGGTCGCGGTGGTCGGCAACACCGGAGGGGCGGGGGTGCTCGCCGCCGACGCCTGCGCCGACGCGGGGCTGACCGTCCCCGGACTCTCTCCCCGCCTGGCCGACGAACTGCTGGCTCTCCTGCCCGTCGGGTCCGCCGCCGCCAACCCCGTCAACACCACGGCAGCAGTGTCCGCCGAACAGCTGCACGCGTGCGTGGACCGGCTCGCCGACCACGGAGCCGTCGACGCCGTGCTGGTGGTGCTGGTCCCCACGGCACTCGCCGGGACCGGTGACGACCTGTTGGCCGCCGTTACCGAGGCACCGGGCCGGTATGGGCTCCCGGTGGCCGCCGTCCTGCTGGACCAGGAGGCACAGGTGCGGCTGATCGAGGGATCCGGCGAGGGCCCCGACGCCCTCCCGCGGCACGTCACCCCGCCGAACGCCGTTGCCCCGCACACCACCCCGTCGTACGCCGTTCCCTCGTACGCCGAGCCGCGGTTCGCCGCGCGCGCCCTGGCTCACGCCGCTCGCTACGCCCGTTGGCGCGCCGAACCGTCCGGCAGCGTCCCGTCCCTTGCGGGCATCGACCGGGCCGGGGCCACCGCGATCGTCGAGAAGTACCTCGCCGAACACCCTGGCGGCGGATGGCTCCACCCCCGTGACTGCGTCACGCTGCTCGACCGCTACGGCATCCCGCGGCTGCCGTGTGCCTGGGCCGAGGACGAGGACAGCGCGGCACGGGCGGCACGGCGGCTGGCCGGACCGGACGGGAGGGTGGCCCTCAAGGCCCACTGGCCGGGCATCGCGCACAAGAGCGACCAGGGCGCGCTCCGTCTCGACCTGGACGGCGAGGACGAGGTGCGGACGGCCTACCTCGACGTACGGCGCCGGTGCGGCGATCTCATGACGGGTGCACTCGTGCAGCCCATGGCACCGCGCGGCACCGAGCTGCTCGCCGGTGTCGTACAGGACGAGATATTCGGTCCTCTGGTGCTGTTCGGCCTCGGTGGCAGCGTCACCGAGCTGCTCGCCGACCGCTCGGCACGGCTCGCACCCCTGACCGACCGTGACGTCCACGCGCTCATCACCTCCCCGCGCTGTGCACCGCTCCTCTTCGGCTACCGCGGAGGCGGCGCCGTGGACCTGGAGGGACTCGAACAGCTGCTGCTGCGGCTGTCCCGCATGGCCTGCGATCTGCCCCAGCTGGTCGAGGCGGACCTCAACCCGGTGGTGGCCCGGTCCGACGGAGTCGTGGCGCTCGACGTCCGGATCCGCGTACTGCCCCGCCGGGCCCATGACCCGTACCTGCGCCGACTTCGATGAACGAGCACCCCGAGGAGGGTGACCACGATGCATGCACACCGTGTCCTCGTCGCCTGTGCGACGCAGTACGGCTCCACGGCCGGGATCGCCCAGTGGATCGGCGAGTCCCTGCGCGCTTCCGGACAGGAGGCGGACGTGCCGTCCGGCGGCCGGGGTCCCGGACCTCGGCGCGTACGACGGTTCGGCCGGACGGCACGCAAAGGGCGTAACGAGCCGTGCCCAGGGTGCGGGCAGGGCCCCGCACTCGCCGGGAGGAGGCGCCCGCACACAAGGGCGCCGAGGGCTGCCCGCTTCTCGCGGGCCCTGATTGCGCGGTGCGCGGTTTCGCATCCGCTTCTCCGCGTCTGTGTGGTGGCCCTCGGTGCCCCTTCAAGGAGACCACAGGGGCGGGCCTCCGGGAAAGGCCCGTCCGCTGTCGCCGTCGTAACCGCTCGGACGATCCGGGACAGCACCCCGGCCCGGTCACGACGCGACCACACCGCCGCCGGCGCGGGCTCGCTCCGTCCGCCGCCGTCGCCTGAGCGGGCTCTCAGCCGCGCATGAGCTGCTCCGCGTGCCCGGCCTCGTCCCGTCCGAGGGACCCGAGTCGGCACGACGGAGCCGCCACCGCGTGGTGACGCCGTCCGGACCGTCGAGGATGCCCGCGGACAGGGCTGCCTCGGTCCGGCCGCGGACCTCCGCCTCGGCCGAGGGTTCGGTGGCGAACAGCACCCGCAGCGACACCACGTCGCCGTCCCGCTCGGCGCCCGTATGGTGCGGCCCCTTGGGGCACGGCGGGTCGTGCTCACAGTGCCCGCACAGCGCGGCAGTGACGGCGGCGCCCGGTGCTCGCACATCGCCGCCCGGATCCAGGACGACCACCGCGTCATGGGCGAAGGCTCGGCGCATCGGCTCAGTATCGGCCCGGCCGGTTCCGCTGGTCGAGCCCGGCGCCGGACCGGCCCGTGCCGCGTGGTCTCGCTCACACCTCGGGCGGCCGACGCAACGTCGACGGGCCGCGTGACCGTCTGCGAGGACAGCGCCGCGCTGCGCCCGCGTCAGGTGTGCCAGGTCTGCCCTGCCGGGAGCGCGCCGCGGCTGGATCCGGCGTCGGGAGGAGGCAACACATCGTGCGGCTCGTGGAACAGGCGTTACCGCGGTGCGGACGCGGCTCAGTGCCGCGCCCCGCAGGCGTTCGTGACGTCGGTGTGAGCCCTCGCCTTCCGGCATGAGCGACCTGATCGAGGAGTAGTCGCAGCATGGGCGAGAAACGGCATCGGCCCCGCTCCCGGCGGGCGGGGCACACCGTGGTGCACCGCGGATCGGTCCTTCCCCGGCGGGCGGCGGCCAGACGGCTCCGCCGACCCGCGTCGGGAGGCAGCACCTCCGTCTCCCGCCGCAGACGCTTCATCGACTACCCCCGCGCGGACAGGCGCGGTGCGCGGCGCTGGCTCCCTTCGTGGCGGCTGCTGCTGGGTACGACCGTGGTCGGCTGCGCCGCGCTGACGGGCCTGTTCGCCCTCGTCTACGTCAATGTCGACATCCCGAGGGAGAACGCCGAGGCGCGTCAGCAAGCCAACGTCTACTACTGGGCCGACGGCAGCCAGATGGTGAGCGTGGGCGCGGTCAACCGGCAGAATCTTCCGCTCTCCAAGGTCCCCGCCTCGGTCCGGAACGCCGCGATAGCGGCCGAGAACGCGAGTTTCTACAGCGATCCCGGTGTCTCGATCGGCGGCCTGGCCCGGGCTCTCGCCAATATGGCCCGCGGTCAGGACACCCAGGGCGGGTCCACCATCACGCAGCAGTACGTGAAGAACACCTACCTCTCCCAGGACCAGACGGTCTCGCGCAAACTGCGGGAGTTCTGTATCGCGCTGAAGGTGGACAACCAGAAGTCCAAGGACGAGATCCTCCAGGGCTATCTCAACACCAGTTGGTTCGGCCGCGGCGCGTACGGCATCCAGGCCGCGTCCATGGCGTACTACGGCGTCCCGGCCCAGAAGCTCGACCCCGGCCGGGGAGCCGTGCTGGCCGCCCTGCTGAAGGGCGCGAACGCGTACGATCCGGCGCTCGGGAAGGACAACCACCGTCGTGCGGTCGAGCGTTGGCGGTGGATCCTGGACCGGCAGGTCGAGCTCGGCATGATGAGCGAAAAGCAACGCGCCAAGTACACGACGTTCCCCGAGCCGCGCAAGCAGTCCACCTCCACCGGTCTGGACGGGCAGACCGGCTATCTCGTCGACGTCGCCAAGCGGTACATCAAGAAGCACACGGATCTGACGGACGCCGACCTCGACCGCGGCGGCTACCAGATCCACACCACGTTCGACAAGGACGCGGTGCGGCAGCTCGAGGCATCGGTGACGGGTGTGCTCAAGCGTGACATCGATCCGCGGGCGCGCGAGGCCGACCGGCATGTCCAGGTCGGCGCGGCGTCGGTACGGCCGCGGGACGGAGCGATCGTCGCCCTCTACGGCGGCACCGACGCGACCGAACACTTCACCAACAACGCCGACACCTCCGGTGTCCCCGCCGCTTCCGTCTTCAAGCCATTCGTGCTCGCCGCCGCTCTGCAGCACGGAGCCACCGCGGACGACGGATCCGTACAGCCGGTGTCCACGGACAGCTTCTACGACGAGACCGGCACCCTACGGTCGGCGGGTCCGCTGTGGATGGCCGAGCGGGACGGAACCGTGGCCGGTCCCCAGCCGGCCGCGTTATCCCCGTTCCCCAGCCTGCGCGACGCCATCGTGACGTCCGCGGACACCCCCTTGCTGCTGCTGGGCTCGGACACGGGGCTGGAACAGGTCGAGGACATGGCCGTGGCGTCCGGAATGCTGAAGGACAGCATGGCGCCCCGGGACACGTCCTTCCCGCTCGGCACCTCGACCCCGAGCGCCATCCGCGTGGCCGACGCCTACGCGTCCATCGCCGAGAGCGGTGTGCAGCACGAGCCGTACTCGGTGACCAAGGTGCTCAGGAACGATGTGCCCGTCGAGGGCCTGCAGCGGCCGCAGCCGCGGAACGCCATGGATCCGCAGGTGGCGGCCGAGGTCACCTCGGTGCTCCAGGGCGTGCCCGAGATCACGGGGGCAGCGGCGGAGGCCGCTGGCCTCGGCCCGTTCGCCGCGGCGACGACAGGTGCGAACGACACCATGCGGTCGGCGTGGTTCGTCGGCTACACCGAGACGTTGTCCACGTCCGTGACCATGTTCCGTTCGACGCCCGGCAAGCCGCTGCTGCCCATGGAGGGCGTGGGCGGCGAGGACTCGCTGCGGGGCAGTGTGTTCCCCCGGCAGATCTGGACCGACTACATGACCGGCCTCGCGCCGGATCTCGCCGCCGACCGCGGATAGCGCCGGCGGCCGCCCCCGCGGTGACCGTGCTGCCCCTCTCCGACAAGGCCGGAGAGGGGCAGCGACAGCGGGACGAAGATCTCGGGAAGGCCGCCGAGGAGGGCAGGCGCAAGGAGAAGCCACGGAGCCGGGTTTCCGGCCGTCCCCGGCGGGTCACTCGGAGAACCCGCGGTGAGAGGAGTCGGCCATGAACAGCGACGGACGTCCCGGCCCGGTACCCGCCGGACTGCGCATCGTCGTGGTGGGCGCCACGGGAAACGTGGGCACCAGTGTGGTCCAGGCGCTCGGCGAGGACGAGCGCATCGAGGCGGTGCTCGGACTCGCCCGCCGGATTCCGCGGTGGTCACCGGCCAAGACACGGTGGGTGAGCGCCGACATCGGTGAGGACGTCGATCTGACCGAGCACTTCCTGGACGCGGACGTCGTCATCCATCTGGCCTGGCTCTTCCAGCCCACCCATGATCCGGTGACCACCTGGCGTACCAATGTGCTGGGAAGCCTCCGGGTCTTCGACGCCGTCCGGGCCGCCGGGGTGCCGGCGCTCGTGTACGCCTCGTCGGTCGGCGCCTACTCCCCCGGGCCGAAGGACTCGCCGGTCGACGAGTCCTGGCCCACGCACGGCTGGCCGGATGCGGCGTACTGCCGGGAGAAGGCCTATCTGGAGCGGGTCCTCGACACCTTCGAACGCGACAACCCCGGGGTCCGCGTGGTGCGGATGCGCCCGGGTTTCATCTTCAAGAGGGAGTCCGCCACCGAACAGCGCCGGCTGTTCGCCGGCCCGCTGCTGCCGACCAGCCTCGCGCACTCCAAGTTCGTACCCGGCATCCCCTCGGTCGACGGCCTGCGCTTCCAGGCCCTGCACACCGCGGATGCGGCCGAGGCGTACAGACTGGCGGCGGTGGGCACGTCGCACGGGGCCTTCAACCTCGCCGCCCACCCCGTCGTCGACGCCCGTCTCCTCGCCGACCTGGTGGGAGCCCGGCCCTTCCCGACTCCCGTACGACCGCTGCGCGCTGCGGCGGCCGCTGCCTGGCATCTGCATCTGGTCCCGGCCTCCCCCCACCTCCTGGACGCCGTACTGCGCCTTCCGATCATGGACACCACCCGCGCTCACCGGGATCTGCGCTGGTCGCCCCGGTACAGCGCCGAGGAAGCGCTCAGGGAATTTCTGGAAGGACTGGCGGAAGGAGCCGGCATGCCGACCGCCCCTCTGGCGTCGCGGTTGCCCCGGGGGCGTGCTCAGGAGGTCGCCACGGGCGTCGGCGCACGGCCGTGACGCACTGACCGCGCCGACCGCGCCCCCGCGCCGACGCGGTCGGCGAGTCCGGCCGGCCCGCGGGTCCCGTCACGCACCCGGGACCGGTGACCGGGGGCTCCCGTACCAGCGCCAGTCGGTGAGCCGGGGGTGATCCGGCAGTGCGACGCGTCCGGTCGCCCACAACACGGTGGGCCAGGGGTCCGCGGTGGCCGGGGCGTCCGGGAACAGCCGGGTGAGCACCCTCGAGCAGAGACCGGCGGGCGGGGTCCAGACGAGCCCGAGCCCCTCGGCCAGATCGTGCGTGTGCACCAGGGTCTCCACGATCCCCATCGCGGCGAAGCCTTCGGGGTCCGACACCCCGCAGATGTGGTGGGCACGGACCTGGGAGGGCGTCGTTCGCACCATGGCGACCAGCAACGCGCCGCTCGCCTCCAGCACCTGCAACAGCCCGGCGGGCCCGGCCGTGCGGTCGGCGTGTACGGCGTTCGCCGGGCCGCCCGGCCTCCGGCTCTCCCACAGGAAGGGCACCGCACCGTCCAAGGGCGGCTTCCTGGGGCCCAGTTGGACGGCGTACGCGAAGAGGTCGTCGCTGAGGTGCTCGACGGTCTCCCAGCAGTCCCACTCCAGCGAACCGGCCTTGTTGTCCCACGCCGCCGGGGGTGCCTCGCGCAGGACGGCCAGAGCGAGCTGTACGGCACGGTCGAGATCGTCCGCGGTGACGGAAGACGGCAACGGGCCGGTTTCGACTGATCGAGACATGGCAGGACCGTACCCCGAGGAGACCGGGGCCCCGGGAAACGGCGCAGACGACCCGGCGATCTTTTCCGGCCCCGTCGACGGAGGGCCGCCGCTCGGGCGATCTCGTCAGCTGCTCCGACTCCGGCCCCGCGCCAGTGGCCCGTACGTCGCTGCCCCGGGTCGGCCGGGCCCTGGACGCAGGGCCCTCTCCGTAGTAGAAGTCCGCCGCCCCGGGCTCGTCCTTGGCATCCTCCCGGGCCTCGCGCAGCCGGTGCGGGCTCCACGGCGACTGACGGGGAGTCAGTCCTGGTGGAGGAGGACGTGGAGCATGGTGTTGAGGTAGAGCCGCTGGTCGTCGGTGGTGGCGGGGAGCATCCGCGGCACCGCGTGGATCAGTTGGATATGGCCGAGGTGGGTGGTGTAGGCCAGCAGCCCGCGGCGCTGTGCCTCGTCCGGCGAAAAGCCGAGGTCGGTGAAGATCTGGGTGAGGAAGTCGACCCGACGCTCGGTCACCCGCTGGAGTACGGCCGCGACCTGGGGGTGGGAGGCGGAGGCCAGCAGCGTGACTTCTACGGGGTCTCCGGCGACGGCCGCGGGTACCGCCTTGAACAGGCTCCGGAGTCGCCGCCTGGGGTCGGATTCCGTCTCCACCTGCTCGATGACGTGCTCGGTGTTGATCTCTTCCCAGCGGGTGAGTGCGGCCTCCACCAGGGCTTCCCGGTTGGGGAAGTGCCAGTAGAAGCTGCCTTTGGTGGTTCCCAGGCGCTTGGCGAGCGGTTCGACGGCGACGGACGCCAAGCCGCCGTCGCCGATCGCCGCGAGTGCCGCGTCCGTCCAGTCCCGCGCGGTCAGTCGCTGACGCCCCCGGTCCTGGGGCGGCCGTTGTTCCCGGTGTTGCGCCATAAGGCCGTACGCTAGCGTATGGAAGCTGCCGGGCCGCGCCGTGTCCGGATCGCGCTTCGAGGCCGCGTGCGCCGCCTTGGTGTGCTCGGGCCCCGACGAGGACGCCGGTTGAGCCCGGCCCGTACGGCGGTCGGGCCCTGTTGGTGGGCCGGTCCGGTCCGGCCCGTACGGCGATCGAGCCCGGCCGGTCCCCGCCTCGCACGCCCGTGCGCCGGTCCGGTCCCGCCCGTACGGCGGTGGAACCGCGGGCCCTACGCCGGTCCGGTCCGGCCCGATCCGGATGGCCGGCCGCCACGTGTGAGAAGAGCGACTGCGCAGGCTCCGCCCGCGCCGACGGACAGGATGAACCGCCGCAAACGCCCATGCCGCAGCAGATCGCTATGGCGACGGGAGGTCAGCAGGGGAAGCGGCTGGACCGTACGGACCGCACGACCGGTGCCCAGCTCCGAACGCCCCATGGGTGCCTGACCGTTCACTCGAATCCCGCCCTTGAGTGTCGGACGGCAGCCGGAGCCCGGTGTGTGCGCCCCCGTCCGCCGCACCTCCGCATACCGGAGCCGGGTCGCCGGGTTGCGGTCGGCATCCACCGGTCCCCGGCGCTGCCGCCCCGCGCACGCCTCTACCCCATCGCGATGGCGTCACCGCGGCGCCGCGCCGTCCAATGGGTGATTATGTCGCCGTTCACCACCCGTTGAGCCTACGAGGTCCCTCGAATGCGGACTTCTCCGGTGGTGCGGGGTCGTGATCGGGCTGAGGGTGATGACGTCGCCACTGCGATCCGATGAGCCGACGACGTGTCAGCCGTCGCAGTCTGCGGCGAAAGGAATCGGTCTCATGCGCACTGCCCGCACCCTCTTCGCCTCAGCCGCCATCACCGCGGTCCTCGCCATCTCCGCCCCTGCCGCGAACGCCGTGGTCATGGCCGACGACTGGGGTCCCGATGGTGGCTCGTCCTCCAGCGGGGACAAGGAGAGCTCCCGCAAGGACAGCGACCACGAAAAGTCATGGGAAGGCCGCAGGCCCCACGGCGGCGTGCACACCGGCGGCGGCGCCCTCTCCCTGACCAGGGCCGACGACTGGGACCAGAACGGCAACTCTCCCTCCAGCGGGGACAAGGAGAACTCCCGCAAGGACAGCGACCACGAAAAGTCATGGGAAGGCCGCAGGCCCCACGGCGGCGTGCACACCGGCGGCGGCGGCCTGGCGCAGTCCGGTGGCGGCCTGGCTGCCGGCGCGGTGCTGGTGCTCGGTGGTGCCGGCGCCGGTGCGTACATCGTGCGCCGTCGCCGCAATGCTGCCGGTCCTGCAGCCGCCTGAGCAGGCGGTACCCCTGGTGGGTCGCGGTGCGGTCGCGGCCACCGTCCCCGTCGGCGGTGGCCGCGACGCCTGCGTTTCCGCCGCCGCGAAACCCTCGCTCCGCCGCCCGGCGCCCTGCCGCGCCCAGCCCGGTCGCCCAGTCAGCCGCGTCACCCGGTCCCCCCGCTCACGAAAGGCACCGTTCCATGCCGCCCCGCAGGCCACCCCAGTCAGTAGCGCCCCGGACGGCGCCCGCCTCCCGTTCCCTCGGCCGGGCCCTGCTGTGGCCCGCTGCGGCGGTGGGGCTGGGCATCCTCATGGTCCATCACTCCTTCGACGACTCCGCAGCCGATGCCAAGCCGCAGCCCCGTCCCGCGGCCGTCGCGACGGCCACCCCCGAATTCGACACCCCTGACTACGCCACCACCGAATTCGACACACCCGACTTCGACACACCCGGCCTCGGCCCCTCCGGAATCGGCACCCCGTCCGCCGCTCCCGCGCTGCGCCGCTCCACGCCGAAGCGGCTGTCCATTCCGGAGATCGCCGTCGACGCACCTTTCACCCCACTGTCCCTCGGAGCGTCCGGCCGGCTCAACGCACCGCCCGCCACGAACACCAATCTCGTCGGCTGGTTCCGGAGCGGTGCCACACCCGGCGAACGCGGCTCCGCGATCGTCGCCGGGCACCTCGACACCAAGACCGGTCCGGCGGTTTTCGCGCGGCTCGACCGGCTCGGACCCGGCAGTACGGTCGACATCACCCGGGAAGACGGCACCGTGGCGAGGTTCACCGTCGATTCCGTCGAAACCTTCAGCAAGGCGAGATTTCCCGATGACCGGGTCTACGGTGACACCGCCTCCGCGCAGCTGCGCCTGATCACCTGTGGTGGCGCATACGACAAGAAGGCCAAGGACTACGTCGACAACGTGGTGGTCTTCGCTCATCTCGCCTCGTCACGCCCCGCCGCCTGAACCGCGTGTACCGCAGACGCCGTGATGGTGCGCCAGAGGTACGGTGCGAGCGGCGGGACGCGACCGGTGGCCGTCGGAAACCGCCTGCGCGGGCCCCGGCGGCCGGGATGTCCGGCCGCGGGAACCGGAGGCGGTCCCGGCCGCTTCGGGGCGGCCCCGGGTTCGACGCGGCTCCTCGGACTCGAGACCGGACAAACGCCAGGACCGCGTTGACGCCATTGTTCAGCGCACCCGGACGGTGACGGGATAAGTCCAGCCCTGACGGCTGCTGCCGTTGTTGTCGTAGCCCTCGACGATGAAGAAGAAGCGGAACCCTTCACTGCTGCCGATATCGCTCGGCGGGGAGAGCGGGCCGTACCATCCGAACGTCCGTCGGCCGTCCACCTCGACGTCGTTCTGCGCCCACCGATCCGGCGGGTCGGGAATCGCGCTGGTCGTCAGGCACCAACGGACAATGAAGCGGTCGTAATGGAAGGGATCGGTCGGCCCCCAGGCGAACACGGCCTGCCGGTCCTGCTGGTACGCCGCGACGGTCATTTTCGGGCCCTGGTCCGGCGTCCACGCGATATTGCCGTGCTCGAACGCCTGATAGTGGCCGTTCGCTGCCGAGAAGCCGTGGCCTCCCCTCAAGGGTTCGGGGTGCGCGATGGGCTTACCGAGAACCCCACCCAGGGCGTGCCACCGCTCTGCGATCGCACCGGAGACGATGTCGGGCATGAGTTCACTCCTCTTGAGAGACACCAGCATTCTTGGGCGGCCGGCACGCTCGGCCGACTGGGCCGACTGGGCCGACTGGATCGGCTCAGGCTTGGTCGTCACCGGTACCGCCGGAGGAACCATCGGAATCAGCCGCGCCGTTGGCGGCCCCGCCGCCCTCGGATGCGCCCGCGTCGGCTCCTCCGCCTTCGGATGTGCCGGCATCGGCCCCGCCAACATCGGCCCCACCCGCGTCCGTCCCGCCCGCGTCCGTCCCGCCCGCATCGGTCCCGCCGGCGTCCGTCCCCGCCGAGTCATCGGTCGGCGGGACCGAGGGCGAGGAGGAGGGTGACTCCGTCCCGGACGGGGTCCCGCTCCGGGCCACCGTGAGCGTCACCGTCGAGCCGCGGGCCACCTGCTCGCCCGCCGCCGGGCTCTGCTCGAGGACGGTGCCGGGCCCGGCGCTGTCGGACGGCCCGTCGCCTTCGGTCGTTCGCACCTCGAAACCAAGGTCCTCGAGAATCCGTGTGGCCTCCTGGACCGGCTTGCCCGTCACATCGGGAATCCCGGCCTCGGCAGGCTCGGCGTCGGGGTCGTCGGGCAGCGGCTCGTCCTCCGCGCCGTCCGTCCCGGCAGGCCGCTCCAGCCCCGCGCCCTTACGGTCGACGTCGACCAGTTCGTACGCCGTGACCGGTCGTTCCTCGGGCACGGGCTCGACCTTGACGACTTTCTCCTTCTCGTACGCCTTCCACTTCTTGTTCGTGCCCTCGAAATGCACGTCCGCGCGATCCACGTCGTACGCGAAAACGCCCAGCGGATTCCCGCAGCTGCACTTGACGACGGGGCGGCCGTACATGTCGACGAGGACGGCGATTCCCGCCTCCAGGAGTGCGTCGAAGGCTTCCGCCTTGCCCTTCTTGAAGTCGTGGTTCTTCACCAGCGTGTCGTTGCGCAGGACGACGGGTGTCAGCTTCTTCACGAATTTCTCGATCTCATGGACGTCGATGCCCTGGACCTTGGCCCATTCCAGGGCCTTCCGGTGGTTGGCGGGATCCTTGAGGAAGCGGACGAGCTTGCCCTTGAGGCAGCTCCTGCTCTTCCGTGATCCGCCGTACAGACCGGGCTTGTCGCCTTGTTTCGTACCGCCCTCCAGGGCCGGCGCCCCGTCGAGCAGGATGTCCGCGCCCAGGCCGAGTGCTTCCTCGAAGAAGGGTGCGGCGGCCGGGGCGCCCCGGGCGACTGCCTTGACACCGACCTTCCCGACCGAGCACCCCGTCGTCATCGGCGCGAGACCGATCAGAATCGCCGTGAGCGCGGCCACGCCACGCCTGATGCCCCGTAATTGCCTCATGCTCATGCCTCCCCCGGCAGCCAATGCCGCGCACTGAGCAGCTTGTTCGCGACGCTCGCCGGGCTCGCGCCGCGCAGCGCACCGTGCATGGCGGTGAGCGACAGCATCGCGCGGGTGTGCCGCCCCGCACACGAGTAGTGGACTACTCGACCGCGGACGAGGGGGCGCGCGGAGCGTCGTGATGGCCGGTGAAGAGCAGTTCATGCAGCTCGGCGCGGTTCGTGGTGCCGAGCTTGGCGTACGCGCGATAGAGGTGGCCCTCCACAGTACGTACGGAGACCACGAACCGGGCGGCGATCTCCCGGTTGGAGAGGCCCTGGGCGGCCAGTATGACGGCCTCCCGCTCCCGGTCCGTCAGCGTCAGCGGCCGGCCGGCGGCGATCAGCGCGGGTGTACGGGCCCCTTCGCACGCGTCCGCGAGCTGGTGTGCCTTCGCGGCCGCCGACTGCGCGGCGGCGCTCCTGCCCTGACGGCGGTGGACGGCCGCGGCCTGGGCTGCCGCGTCCACGGCAGCCGGCAGGTCACCCATGCGCAGCAGCTCCGTCGACGCAACGGACAGAGCGGAGGCGTCGTCGGCCGCCAGCGCCGCGGACTGGGCGGCCGCGACCGGTGCACGGGGGCCGTCCAGCATCGGGGCCAACTCGGCGAGCCGGCCGGCGCCTGTGCGGTCCCCCAGTCGTACGGCGGTGTGCAGCGCGAACAGCTCGCACCCCGGCCGGCCGGACGCCAGCGAGGCCGCCTGGCGCGCCAGGGCGACGGCCTCGCCGACCGCACCCTCGGCGGCCGCCACCCAGGCCCGGGCCAGCACGCACTCCGTGTCCAGGAACGCGACCCCCGGGTGCCTCTCCGCCTCCATCTCCGTCAGCGCCTGCCGGGCCGCCTTGGCGTCGCCGGTCAGGGCCAGCGCCTCCGTGAGGCTCATCAGACACCGGACGACGAAGCCCTGGTCCATCGGTGCCAGCCCCGCCCGGGCCTCGCGCAACAGGCGCACGGCGCTCCGCAGCCGCCCCCGGTAGAGCGCGGCGTGTCCCAGCAGAGCCACACCCATCGGCTGCAAGGGCCCGGGGACTTGGGCGCTCAGACGCTGGCGGGCCCGCGCGATGTCCTCGACCTCGTCCAGTCGGCCGACGATCCGCAGCCCGATCATGTGCAAGTCGCTGAGTCCGAAGGCCGGCACCGCGGCGTCGAACGACCGGGCGGCGGCGGTGTAGGCACGGGAGGCGGCCGTACCGATCCCGTCCGCGCGGCCGAGAGCACCGAGCCCGCCGACGACTCCGAAGGAAGCCATGACGACGGCCTGGTCGGGCAGCGCCTCCCAGGCGAGCGCGGACCTCCCCCGCTCCACGGCGGCGTCCGCCCGGCCCAGAAAGGCGTCGAAGGCCGCCCGGACTGCGCCGAGCACATGCTGAGCGCCGAGATCGGTGACGCGGGCCGCCGCCTCGTTCAGCACCGTCTCGGCCCCGGCGGGGTCGCGCCCCGACCAGAACATATTGGCTGCACGCGGGACCGCGATCATCACGCGTACGTCGTCCGTGGCGGCCTCGCGGGAGAGGGAGGCCAGTTCCGCTTCCGCCTCCGCGGGCCGGTTGAGCCATGACAGAGCGGAGGCCAGGCTGAGCCGCGTATCGAAGCCTCCGCCGCCGCGGACCGCCGCCCGGGCGAGCCGCTCGGCCAGCGTCAGGTCGAGCAGCCCGATGGCGTGCTGGGCGGCATCGGTGAGGAGCCGTGGATCGGGGGCGAGGTCGGAGTCCACCACGAGGATGGCTCGGCGCAGTACGTCATCGGCACGCCTGCCTCCGGTGGCGGCCAGCGCGGTCGCGATCCGGCCCCGGAGCCGACGGGTCGCCAGCTGTCCCAGGCGCTTGCGCTGCAGCTCTCCGTAGAGAGGGTGGGCGAGCCGCGCCTCCAGCCGCGAGCCGTCCCGCTCGACGCAGACCAGACCGGACTCCTCGGCCCGCTCCACCGCACCGGGATCGACGATCTTTCCCAGCAGGGCGACGCCCAGGGGCTCACCGAGGGCGAGTACGTCCACCACCCGGCGTACGGACTCCGACAGCTGGCCCATGCGCGCTGCCACCAACTCACCGAGCACCGGGGACACTTGCGGCGTACCGGACCAGCGCCAGATGCCTCCGGCCCTGTGCAGCCGCCGCGACTCCAGCTCCCCGTCGACGAGGTGCCGCAGGAACAGCGCATTGCCGCGCGTCAGCGCCCACATCCGGGCGGCGCCGGCGCTGTCCACGGGCCCGGCCAGCGCCGCCTCCAGCAGCGCGGCCGACTCCGGCTCGGACAGCGGCCGGACGTCCAGACGGTCGAGGAGGCCGTCCTTCCACAGCGCCGTCACCGCGTCCGGCGCCTGGGCCCCGGCGCGCAAGGTGACCACCAGGGTCACCGCACGCGTCAGCGCCAGCTGGTGCACCAGGAGCGAGGAGAGTTCGTCCAGCAGATGCGCGTCATCGACCCCCACCACGACGCCTCCGCGGCCCGCCCGGGCGAGCAGCGCCGCAAGGGCCTGCTGCACCATATGAGCCGGATCCGGGCCCGCCGCACCCAGCAGCCCCGAGAACGCCCCCAACGGCAGCGACCGCGCCGAGGCGGTTGCGGCCGCCCACGCTGTGGCCGCCCCGCGCCGGCCGGCTGCCGCCAGCGCCTCCTGCGCCAGCCGCGTCTTACCGACCCCCTGCTCACCGGCCAGCACGACTCCACGTGGCTGCCCGTCGGTACGCCGCATTCTCGACTCGATGAAGAGAAGCTCCTCATCCCGCCCCGTCATCGGCCAGCCATAGCCCATGCCCAGAACAGTATGGGGATGTGGGTTCCACGCCCATACGCTGCTCGAACTCCACAATGCAGCGGTCGAAGAACAAACTCAGTACGTGTTCTTTTGCAAGGCTGGGTACTCCTTTTGATCGATCGTTGGCGGACGGGGTCTGGCGGCGGTCCGGTTTCGCTGGTTGCTGTTCCTCCGTGACCAGGCGTGTCATGTCACGGTGGGCGTACGCCCGGCCGGCTCACAGTCCGTTGGCCGCTCGTCCCACTCGGCCGTGCGGTCAGGCCCTACTCCGCGTCCGGTCCCTGCGCGCGTACTCTCCGCACGTGTTCGAGGGAGTCGCGCAGCTCGGTCAGCCAGGTGTCCGCGTTGCGCTGGACCAGGCGTACGCACCAGGCGAGGGCATCGCTGCGGCTGCGGGCGACGCCCCCGGCGATCAAGGTGTCCAGCACCTGGCGCTCCGGCTGCCGCAGCCGGGTCATCACCGGTGCGGCGACGTTGGTGAACAGGGCACGCCTGCCGCCGCATTCCACGCCCCACGAGACCTTGCGCCCGTAGCGCCGCTCGGCCTCGCGGGCGACTCCCATGCGTTCGTCCCGGGTGCGCTCCCGGAACTCCGCGATGCGCCCGTCGAGGGCCGCGTCGCGTTCGACCTGTGACGCCTCGGCGCCGAGGTCGGGCTCCGGGATCCGGCCGATGACAGTGATCTCCTCACGGTCCGCGGTCACGTCCAGGAGCTCGACGAACAGTCCGTCCGGCAGCCGCCCGGCGAACCAGCCGCGCAGTGCCTCCTCCTGCTCTTTCGTAATCATGTAATTCACGTTACGCCGAGCCTTCGCGAAGGCAAGGGGGTACGCCGACGGCAGAAGCCACGGCCGGGCCGGCGGAGCCGGTCGCCGCGGTCGGTGCCGCCCTTCCGGAGGGCTCTCCGGAAGGGCGGCAGGCCCTGACACAGCGCAGCTCTCCGTCGCTGCCCGGCATCCGGGGCCGGATCCGTCCGCCCCGGTGGTCGTTCAGGTGTCCTCGGTGTCGCGCTTGTGCGGCGGGTTCCGGCCCGGTGTCGTCGTCCGTCGTCAGACCAGCGCCTCATGGACGAAGCACCACCGCCAGTCCTCTCCCGCTTCCATGGAGGCCACGATGGGGTGGGCCATGGTTCCGGCGTGGGCGCGGGCGTGTTTGAGGGGCGAGGAGTCACAGCAGCCGACGTGGCCGCAGGTGAGGCAGATCCGCAGATGTACCCACGGGGACCCGATGCGCAGACATTCCTCGCACCCCTCGGGGGTGCGGGGGGTCACCGGGCGCACCATGGTCAGATGCGGATCGGCATGGGTTGCCATGGTCATTTCCCTTCCGCGGCGGTACGGCCGGCTGTGGCCTGTTCGACCCAGGAGCGCAGCGCGTGGCGGGTGCGGCACCGGTCTTCCGGTCGGCCACGACCCCCTCTCACCGCCGCCTCCGGCGTACGCATTGTGCATATGCCCGCCCGCAGGTTTCGGCACTCGCGGGCGGGCGTCCGATTCCCACGGCATGCACAGGACGCTCCGGATTCCCGGGCGAAGCCGCACCAGCACTCTTCACGGGCAGAAAGGGCGCGGCGGGCCTAGGCTGACACCACAGGCGGCACTGCGGAGGTGGGTCATGGGCCGTAGCCACCATTTCCGTCTCGATCACGCCGGCCACTCCATCACGGTGAACGTTGGGCCCGGTCGGACGAGCCGGATCGAGCTGCTGGTCGACGGCAAGGAAGTCTTCCTTCAGCGTGGGCACGGCACAGGGACAAGCGTGCTGAACGGTGAATTGCCCGGCGAGCCGCCCGTCCCGTTCCGGGTCCTCGTGCATCAGCCACGGCTCGGGGCGCTCATCCCCAGGTGCACGCTGGAGCTGAACGGCGTCGAGCAGCCCATTCCGGAGCGCGCGGCGGTGTGAGGCGGCCGGATCAACCGACCCCGGGCCCCTTCGGGCGTCGGGGCCTGCCGGGCCTCGGACCTGCCGGCCCGGGAACATGGGACGAAGACCGCGGCGCCGATCGCTGGGCCTGTACACCGCGTACAACGTCGCCGCCACCCCGGCGTCGGTCCCGGCCGGTCGCCTGGCCGACCAACTCGGCGCCCGCGGCCCGGTCCTGGTATTGGCCGGTGGCGTGGCCGCGTCCGCCCTTGGCGTACGGGATGTTCGCAGCGGTCACTTGTTGGTGCCCGCTGGGGCGATCTCGGAGATCAGGCCCTCGATCCGGGTCTTGATCTCGTCCCGGATCGGGCGTACGGACTCCACGCCCTTCCCGGCCGGGTCCTCCAGCTGCCAGTCCAGGTACTGCTTGCCCGGGAAGACGGGGCAGGTGTCACCGCAGCCCATGGTGATCACTACGTCGGAGGCCTGGACCGCGTCGACCGTGAGGACCTTGGGAGTCTCGGCGGTGATGTCGATGCCGACTTCCTTCATGGCCTCGACGGCGGCCGGGTTGACCTGGTCGGCGGGTGTGGAGCCGGCGGAGCGGACCTCGACGCGGTCGCCTGCCAGGTGGGTGAGCCAGGCAGCGGCCATCTGGGAACGCCCGGCGTTGTGGACGCAGACGAACAGGACGGAGGGCTTCTCGGACATCAGGTCTCTCTCTTCATACGAGGGCCGGGGCGGGTGGCATCAGCACCAGCTGATGTGACAGTATCAGCCCATGATGACGTCAGTCGACACTGATCTGATCCGGGTCCTCGCCGACCCGCTCAGGCTGCGGATCGTGACCCTCCTCGCACACGAGACGCTGTGCACCACCCACCTCGTAGAGGAGACGGGTGCCCGGCAGACCAACCTCTCCAACCACCTGAGAGTGCTGCGCGAGGCCGGAGTCGTGGATACCGAGCCGTGCGGCCGGTACACGTACTACAAGCTGCGCCCTGACGTCCTCGAAACGCTGGCGGGCTCCTTCGCCGCGCTCGCCCAGACCGCCCGTACCACCCTTGCCGCCGAAACGAAAAGGTCATGCCCGTGACCGGCACCGAACCTGTCACCACTGCCGCGCCATCCGATCCGGGTGGCGCGACTGTTGTCGCCAAGCTCTCGACCCTCGACCGCTTCCTGGCCGTATGGATCCTGATCGCCATGGCCCTCGGACTGGGGCTGGGTCGTGTCATCCCAGGTCTGAACGACGCCCTGGCCAAGGTCGAGATCGGCGGGATTTCCCTGCCGATCGCGGTCGGCCTGCTGATCATGATGTACCCGGTGCTGGCCAAGGTCCGCTACGACAAGCTGGACGCGGTCACCGGCGACAAGCGGCTGATGATCTCCTCACTGGTGATCAACTGGGTCCTCGGGCCCGCGGTGATGTTCGCCCTCGCCTGGATCTTCCTCCCGGACCTGCCGGAGTACCGCACCGGCCTGATCATCGTCGGCCTGGCTCGCTGCATCGCGATGGTCATCATCTGGAACGACCTGGCCTGCGGCGACCGCGAGGCAGCCGCCGTCCTGGTGGCGCTGAACTCGATCTTCCAGGTCATCGCTTTCGGCGTGCTCGGCTGGTTCTACCTCGACCTGCTGCCCGGCTGGCTGGGCCTCGGTGACGGCGAGCACCTGGACATCTCGATGTGGAAGATCGCACTGAACGTCGTCATCTTCCTCGGCATCCCGCTGCTGGCCGGTTTCCTCACCCGCCGCCTGGGCGAGAAGAAGCTGGGCCGCGAGAACTACGAGCAGCAGTTCCTGCCGAAGATCGGGCCGTTCGCCCTCTACGGCCTGCTGTTCACCATCGTCATCCTCTTCGCGCTGCAGGGGAAGACGATCACCAACCAGCCGCTGGACGTCGCCCGCATCGCCCTGCCGCTGCTGGTGTACTTCGCGCTGATGTGGTTCGGCACCTTCGCCCTCGGCAAGGCGATCGGCCTGGCATACGACCGCACCGCCACCCTGGCCTTCACCGCGGCGGGCAACAACTTCGAACTGGCCATCGCGGTCGCCATCGCCACCTTCGGCGTCACCTCCGGGCAGGCCCTCTCCGGCGTCGTCGGCCCGCTGATCGAGGTGCCGGTGCTGGTGGCGCTGGTGTATGTCTCGCTCGCCTGGCGCCGTGGATTCACCGCGTCCGCCACAGCCTGACCGGGCACGCGTGACGATGGCCCGTTGCCTCCACCGGGCGGCAACGGGCCCTCGGCGTGTTCTCGCGCCATGGTCCGCTGGGTGGACTCCGCCACCGCGTCAGGGAGGGCTGCTACGCAGGGATCCGCAACCCCAACGGCAGGTGGGAGTCCCGAAGGTGGCGTTCCCTTCATCGATGCCTGCCTGGTAAAGAGCCAGGACTTCCTCTGCGTGCGCAGCCGTCACAGGCCCGACGACGGCCGCCGCCGGGCCTGTGGGCATGGACACGTAATGCGGCTCCTGGAGGGAGTGGGGTGGAGGATCAGTCAGCGGCGGCGGTGGTCAGCAGCTGCCCCATCGCTGCCAGCACCGCCGGTTCGACGCGGTAGTAGACCCAGGTGCCGCGCCGCTCGGAGGAGAGCAGCCCGGCCTCTTTGAGCTTCTTCAGGTGGTGGGAGACGGTCGGCCCCGAGACGCCGACGTCGGAGATGTCGCACACGCACGCTTCACCGCCCTCATGGGAGGCGACGAGTGAGAACAGCCGCAGTCGGACGGGGTCGCCGAGCGCCTTGAACATCTTCGCCGTCCGCTCCGCCTCCTCGGCGGTCAGGGGGCGTTCGGTCACCGGGGGGCAGCACGGAGCCACGGTTTCAGGCTCCAACAGCGGCAGTACCTGCGTATTCGACATGGGTCTACTTTGGCATGCGTCGAAGCATTACGACCAGGACGCCCAGCTCCTGCACCGGCGAGGCGGGCAGCCCGAGAGGTACAGACAACCGCCCCCGGGCGACTCCACTAGCCCATTCCGGGCAGGTCAGCGGGGCCCGAGGCCGTACGCGGTGGACGGCCGACCAGGTCCACTTGCAGCCAAGATCCTCAGCCGTGGCATCGATCCGGCCTTGCTCTGGGTGCTTGCCGTCATCGGCTCTGACGTCACCGTCCCCGTGCAGTGCCCGCGTCCTGGGCTCCACGGTGGCAGAGGCCACTGACAATGCCGCCGGGCCGCCTCCCGTCCCTTTTCAGTGCGGCGCGGGCCCCAACGCGTCCCACCCTGAGGGACGTTCGGGGTCCTGCGGCGGCCGTGTGCCACCGGGGTTACCGTCCGGGTGCCGGTTGATCCAGGACAGACCGCCCAAGTCGAGGCTGTGCCGGGCCCGTGTGACGGCGACGTAGGCGAGACGAGCCTCAGCGTCGTCGATGTCGCCGGGCAGCGGATCCCCGTTCTCGTCGGTCTCTTCCTGGTCGACCGGTTCCTCGAAGTCCTCGCCGATGCGTACGGAAGCCCATTCACGGCCCTTGGACTTGTGGGCCGTGGAGACGACGATCTCGGCCCCTTGCTCGACCGCGAGCCGGTCCACCGCTTCCAGGATCACCTCCACCCCGTGCTCGTCGACCAGGTCGACCAGCGGCAGCAAGTCGCGCCCGGACGGGTCGTACTCGGCGTACTCCTGGAGCTCGCCCCAGTTCTCGAAGAGGATGAGCTCGGGGTGGGTGCTGCGTTTACCGGCCTTCAGATCGCGCGCTGCCCGAGCCAGGGCCCGCAGCGCGTCGCCGCCGCCGACCAGCGCGACGCGGCGGCCGGCCTCCAGTTGGCGCATGACTTCGAGCATGGCGCCGACGTTGGACCGGCACAAGATCGCGTCGGGCTGCTCCAGACGTTCGAGCCGGGTGTTGATGGCCGGGGTGCCGGTCAGACGGATCGGGGAGTCGACGATGTGCAGCCACCGGTTGGCTTCCTCGGCCAGCGCGGCACCGAAGCGGAACGACTGGGACAGGGCCAGCTGACTGCCGTCGAAGTCGCTCATCACGTCCCTCGCCCCGCGCCAGCCGTAGATGGCCTGGGCGGAGTCGCCGACCATCACCAGCTGGCAGTGGTCCCGCTGGGCGTTGAAGATCTGCTCGACCACGGGGTTGGTGTCCTGGGCCTCGTCCAGCAGCAGGAAATCCGCTTCGATCCTCGGCTCGGTCAGTGCCCAGATCTTCAGGTAGTGGTCATGGTCGAAGCGGACGACGCCTTCCTGGGGGTTCTGGAGGTCGTCCCATGCCTTGGCCGCGTACGGCAGGACGATGTCCACGAGCTGGGCGTGCAGGTCCTCGGCCTCGACGCCGCGCAGGCGGGGAACATGGTGCCGCTTGAGGGTGCGCTCCGCGGACTGGCAGAAGCGGGTGACGGTCCGCAGCACCGTGTAGGAGAGCGCCTTGTTGGTGACCTTGCGTTCGCCGATCCGGACCCTCATGTTGATGCTGATGCCCAGGGAAGCCCCGGTCTTCCAGCCCGGCACCCGGGGCGCGTTCATCCGGGACCGGTACTTGTGACCCACGGCGGCGAAGGCGAGCGAGTGCGCGGTCTTGCACCGCACATTGCCGGGAAACCTGCGGGCGGCGTCGTTCGCAATCGACTTGTTGAACGCGATGTACCGGCCGGGCTTGGTGGTGCTGGCCGCGAGCATCGCCAACGTCGTCGTCTTCCCAGTTCCGGCGCCGGCCTGTAAGACCAGGTGGTCCCCGCGTCGGAAGGTATCGACGGCCGTTCTCTGCTCAGGGGTGGGTACGGGCATCGTGCTCCTCAAAAAGGGTGCGGCTTCATAGCGCAATCGCACGGTGACACGAGGAGAGGACCCACGTCCGTGCGATCACAAAATCCGCGCCCATGACGCAGGGCCCAGCCACAAGACAGCGTGCGCCCGCTACGGCTGCCTGGAGCCGCGTCAGCCAGGGTTCACCCGCTCGCCGCCCTGGCACGGCCTCCCCCAGCCACCGCTGGGAGGTACCCCCAGCTGCGTTGCCCAAGAAGGAGCCGGCGGGCCGGCGCCTTCGCTTCGGCCAGGCGGTGGGCCACCTGACCTTGAGCAACGGTGTTCCCCTCCGCGAGGTGTCCCGCTGGATGGGGCACAGCTCCATCCAGATCATGGAGGACCGCTGCGGCCACCTCAGCCCCGACCGCAGCCGGCGCTGCCGTCAGGACCGGGGCTCAGCGGATGCCCAGCTCCCGCAGTGCCCGGGCCTGGGACGCGGTCGGCCTGGCCGGCCAGTAGAGGTACGCCACGCCTCCCGTACCGCTTCTGACCTTGCCGTCCGCCCCGTAGCGCTTCGTCCTCAGCCAGATGTTTTCGAACTGGCGGCGCTTGTAGACCCGACGGACCGCGTCATTGCTGTCGCTCGCCGGGTCGTTGGCGATCACATCGCCGCCGGCCGTGAAGCCCGCCACGCACATCAGATGGCCCGCCGTGCCGTAGCCGGCGCCGTCGAGTTCCTCCTCGAGGAACGACTGGGAGGTGATGACCGGGATACCCGCGCGGATCAGCTTTTCGACGTCGTTCAGGGAGCCGAGGCGGGTGATGATGCCCTGCATGTCGCGGTACGTGGCGGCGTACGCGGCGTTGAACGGCCAGTTGCCGCAGCCCTCGTACTGGTAGTCGAAGGTGTGGCGCGCGGCATGACAGACCTGCGGGTCGGCGTATTCCGGCTTGACCCAGGCCAGGTCCTCCTCGGTGGGCTTGCGGCCCCAGAACTCCAGGACCATCTGCGAGGAGGTGGGACTGCACCAGGCCTCGCCGCCGTTGTCGTACTCCGGGTACTGGCCGACGTGGATGTTCTGCGAGTAGCGCGGCACCTTCAGCTCCCTGCCCGCCGCCGGCCCCGGCGTCGAGGCCGGCACGGTGAAGCGGTCCGGGAGGTCCGAGGCCATCGCGCCGAGCCGCCACACCGTCGGTGTGCTGTCGCTCCCGGGCTTGCGGTGCAGGGTGAGCCTCAGCCGGTACGAGGCGAGGCGCAGGCCCCCGGTCGTGTCATCGATCGAGAGGGTGTCGGTCCAGATGGTGCTCCGGCCGTCGGTCTGGTCGTCGACCGAGGTCCTCCGGATGTCCGCGTCACCCGCCGCCCAGCGGCCGAGCACGTACCAGGGTGTGTCCTTGCCGTCGGTGTACGTGCCGAGCAGCTCGATCTGGATCCAGGTGCCCGCCGGTGTACGGGCGTTCCAGGAGGCGACGACCTCGCTCGCCGGGGTGGCGGGCTTGCGGACCGGCGAGGTCCAGGTGGCGTACTCCCAGGTGGCTGTCCTGCCGGTGTGGGGGTCGGTGTAGTCCGTGACTCCGGCCGGGGCGCCGATGACGACTCCGGCCCGTGCGCCCGCAACGGCGCGGGCGCCGTTCGCGGCGCCGGAGCGCCAGTCGGTGTACGTGGTCCAGCCGTGGTAGTCCACGCGGGCGGCCCCCCTCGCCGAGCCGGATCCGGTGCCGGAACCCGAGCCGGATCCGGTGCCGGCGGTCGTGCCGGTTCCCTTGGCCGTGGAGGAGGCGGCCGGCGCGGCCAGTGCCGAGGGTGCGGCCGCCGCCCCCGCCGCCGCCGCGAGCGCGGCGGCCAGCACGGTGCGACGTGGAGTGGGTCTGGTCATGGCGGGGGTCCCCCAGTCGTCATCACGTGGACGGCAGGTGCACGACAGCCGTTCAACTATCGCCGCTCCGGGTTCGCCAGGCCAGGGCATCCGCACGCGTCGCCGTACCAATATTGGTGGAGACCACTGGCGTGACCAGGGACGGGACGGACGACGAGGGGGGCACGGGCACCCGCCGTAGGGTGAGCCACGTGGACCAACCGCCCCCACCGACGCCACCGCCCCCGCCGGAACCGACGTCACCGGACCCGACCCCGCCGGAACCGATGCCGCCGGCCGCCCCGGCCTCCCTCGACGCTCTCGCGGTCCGGCTGCGCGCCCTGTCCCCGTCCTGCGGTCCGGTGCGGCTTGTCGCGGTCGACGGCCACGCCGGGTCCGGAAAGAGCACCTTCGCGGCCCGGCTCTCCGCCGGGCTCGGTGGCGCGCCGATGGTGCATCTGGACGATCTGGCCACCCACGACGAGCTGTTCGCGTGGACGGGGCGGGTCCGCGAACAGATCCTCACCCCTCTCGAGCACGGCACGGCCGCCCGGTACGGCACCTACGACTGGGTACGGCGACGCTTCACCCATGAGGAGGAACTGCCGCCCGCGCCGGTCGTCCTGATCGAGGGCGTCGGGGCCGGGCGCCGCGCCCTCCGCCCCTATCTGGCGTGTCTGCTGTGGATGGAGGTGCCGGAGTACACCGCCTGGGAACGCGGCCGGCTGCGTGATGGCCCCGGCCTGTCCGGATTCTGGACCGGCTGGATCCGAGCGGAGCAACGGCATTTCACCGCCGATCCCTCACGCCCGTACGCCGATGTGCTGGTACAGCAGAGACAGGAGGGGTACGTGTTGCGTGCGGGGCCGATTGCGACCGCATGAGCGGCTCATTCCTTCACTCTGTGTGACAGGGTGCGCCTGGGGCGCGGCCCCGCTCGGGGAGAACTCCGGGCAAGTGCCCCAACTCGGCTTGACCTGGGGGCCGTACAGGTCTTACGTTTTCACCGTGCGGCCGTGAGGCCGACCACAGACGCGAAGCCCCCGGTTGTTCCCCCGTGATCGGGGGCTTCGTTCTGCCCGGACCCGGCCAGGATCCACGCAGGTGCCCCAAATCGGGCGCACCGCGCCCCCGGTTCCTCACCCTCCGTCACCACTCCCTCAAGGCTCTCCTCCGCCCCGCGTATGCCCACCGGCCGCGGTCGTCAGCGGGCCGCTTCTCCGATCGGCAGCGCGCCACCCTTCGGCGACGGGTGACGACGCAGGTACGATGCGTTCCGAGAGATGAGACAACTCCCGTTCACAGCGCGGCGGTTCGGCAAGTCCGCCGCCCGGCACACGCCCGGCGGCACACCACGGGGGCACGGTTTGTGGGGGACCTGATGGACTTCGGCATGCGGCACGGCTCGGACGCCCCGGCCGATCTCGCCTGGCTGCGTGCCGTCGATGCCTACACGATGGGTGCGTACGCCCAGGCCGAGGAGGAGTTCCGGGCCGCGGTGCGCATCGACCAGGGGATGGCCGACGCCTGGCTCGGCCTGCACGCGCTCCGCGTCGACACCACGACCGCGCTGCTGCGGATGTACCGCCACCGGGACCGCTTCGGTGAGCAGCGCGCCCGCCACCGGCGCACACTCAACTCCTGGTACTGGCTCGGCTGGTGGGTCCAGCCCGTTCTGGAGAGCCCCCGCGACCTGCTGCTCGCCCACGCCTCCCACTGGCTCGACGGCCGCCACGTTCCGGAGCTCGACCGGTCCCTGGCCGGCTGTCCGCCCGTGGATGCCGACCGCCAGGTGCGGTTTCTGCACGCCTGCCGCGCCTATCTCGTCAAGGACTGGGAGCAGCTCGTACGGCACACCGAGCCGCTGCTGGACGACCCGCTGCTGGGCATCGAGGCGGGGCTGTTCGGCGGTATGGCCCGGGTCCGGCTGGAGATGTACGGCCAGGCCGAGCCGCTGCTCTCGGCGGCCCTGATGCGCTGCCGCAGCGAGCAGCCGCAGCGCAAGGAGCTGCGGTACTGGCTGGCGCGGGCGCACGAGGGCACCGGCCGCAGCGCCGCCGCGCTGCCGCTCTACCGGGCCGTGCACCGGGTCGATCCGGCGTTCATGGACACCGCGGCGCGGCTCGCCGCGATCGCCGAGGGGGACGGCCTGGAGGAGTCCGGCGATCTGGCGCCGGTGTCGCTGGCGGGGATCGGCCAGGACGCCCTCGACGCGACGACCGACCCCGATCTGCTCTCCTCCGACGCCGGCGCCGAGGGGCGGGAGCTGCCGACCGTGCCGGATCCGGACGAGCTGATTCCAGGCATGGCCCCGGTGGATGCCGACGCCGTGCGGGAGAAGGCCGTCCTCCCGGTCAAGCCGTCCCCGTCCCAGCTGCCGCCGGGCCCGCCCGATCCCGTACTGCTCCAGCAGGCACTGGCCGAGCTGGAGCGGATGGTCGGGCTGGAGCCGGTGAAGCGGCAGGTGCGCGCCCTGTCGGCGCAGCTCCATATGGCGCGGCTGCGGGCCGGTCAGGGCCTGCCCGTCCAGCCGCCGAAGCGGCACTTCGTCTTCTCCGGGCCGTCCGGGACGGGGAAGACCACGGTGGCCCGGATCCTCGGGCGGGTCTTCTACGCCCTCGGGCTGCTCGGCGGCGACCATCTGGTCGAGGCCCAGCGCGCGGATCTGGTCGGCGAGTTCCTCGGCCAGACCGCCGTGAAGGCCAACGAGCTGATCGACTCGGCGCTCGGCGGGGTGCTCTTCGTCGACGAGGCGTACAGCCTGTCCAACACCGCCTACAGCAAGGGCGATGCCTACGGGGACGAGGCGTTGCAGGTCCTCCTCAAGCGCGCCGAGGACAACCGCGACCGCCTGGTCGTCATACTCGCCGGCTACCCGGAGGGCATGGACCGGCTGCTCACCACCAACCCGGGGCTGGGCTCACGCTTCACCACCCGCGTCGACTTCCCCAGCTACCGGCCGCTGGAGCTGACGAAGATCGGCGAGGTGCTGGCCGCCGAGAACGGCGACTGCTGGGACGAGGAGGCCGTCGACGAACTGCGCAGTATCAGCGGGCACGTCGTCGACCAGGGCTGGATCGACGAACTGGGCAACGGCCGGTTCCTGCGCACCCTGTACGAGAAGAGCTGCGCGTACCGCGATCTGCGGCTGTCCGGCTACAGCGGCGCGCCGACCCGCGAGGATCTGGCCACGCTGCGGCTGCCGGACCTGATGCAGGCGTACGGCGAGGTGCTCTCGGGCCGGGGCCCGCTGGGCCGCGGCCCCCAGGACCCCCTCGCCTGACGGCGGGCTCCGTCCGCGTCAGGGGCGCCACAGTACGCCCCGGTGCGGTCGGCGCTCTCGTCCCGGCTACGGCGGGGCGCTGTCGGTGGCAGCGCTTCTGTACGTGCTCGCCACGACCGGCGCAATGGCCTTCGCACCACGACGCCGAGAGCCCCGTTCACGCAGACCGGCGCTGCCGGAACGCCGCCCGGCTCCCACCACCCGCAGCTGGTGGGAGCTCGGTACCCTCCGGTCCGTACGGCACTGTCCGTACGGCACCTGCCCGCCGCGGCGGGCTCAGCCGACTCGTGCCGAGACGGACCGTTCGGGCGACGACGGTGTGTCGTGGCCGGATGTGGGCGTGCGCTGGGGCGAGACCCGGGCGTCCGGCCGGCGTGCGGAGCGCGCCGGGCGCCGGTGCGCGGGGTCGCGGACCTCGCCGACGAGCATTTCGAGGACGTCCTCGAGGGCGACGAGTCCCAGCACCCTGCCGGACCCGTCGACGACCTGGGCGAGATGGGTGGCCGCCCTGCGCATCACGGTGAGCACGTCGTCGAGCGGCAGCTCGGCGCGGAGTGTGGTCATCGGCCGCCACACGCGCTGCGGCACCGCACGGTCCGACTCCTCCAGGTCCAGGACGTCCTTCACATGCACATAGCCCATGAAGGCGCCGCCGGAGGCGACCACCGGGAAGCGCGAGTACCCGGTGCGTACGGTCAGCTCCTCGATGCGCCGCGGCGTCACCGACGGATCGACGGTGACCAGTCCGGCCCGGTCGAGCAGAACGTCGGTGACGGGCCGACTGCCCAGTTCGAGGGCGTCGGCCAGCCGCTCCTGCTCACCGGGGTCGAGCAGCCCCGCCTGCCGGGAGTCCTCCAGCAGGTGGGTGAGCTGTTCGCTGGTGAACACCGCCTCCACCTCGTCCTTCGGCTCCACACGGAACAGCTTCAGGACGAGCCGGGCGCAGGCGCCGAAGAACGAAGTCACCGGGCGGCAGAGCCGGGCGAAGGCGACCAGGGCGGGGCTGAGCCACAGCGCGGTCTTCTCGGGGGCGGCCATGGCGAGGTTCTTCGGCACCATCTCGCCGATGACGAGGTGGAGGAAGACCACGAGCGCCAGCGCGATGGCGTATCCGAGGGGGTGGATCACTCCTTCGGGCAGATGCGCGGCGTGGAAGACCGGCTCCAGGAGGTGGGCGACGGTCGGCTCGGCGACCGCGCCGAGGGTGAGCGAGCAGACGGTGATGCCGAACTGGGCGGCAGCCATCATCTGGGGCAGGTTCTCCAGCCCCTGGATGACGGTGCGGGCACGCGAGGACCCTTCGGCGGCCAGCGGTTCGATCTGGCTGCGGCGTACGGACACCAGGGCGAACTCGGCGCCCACGAAGAAGCCGTTCCCGAGAACCAGCAGAACGGCGAAGAGAAGTTGCAGCACGTTCATCGCGGGGCCGCCTTCACGCTTTCGTACCGGGCGATCCGGACCCGCTCGGCGCGGTGGTGCTCGACCATCCGCACCCCCAGCCGCCAGCCCGGAAGCTCGGCCGTGTCCCCCGGTGCCGGGATCCGCCCCAGCAGGTCGGCGACCAGGCCCGCCACCGTCTCGTACGGCCCGTCGGGCGCATCGAGGCCGATCCGCCGGAGGGTGTCCACCCGGCAGCTGCCGTCGGCGTCCCAGAGCGAGCGGCCCTCCTCGGCCGGTATCGCGACCAGCTCGGGCAGGTCGTCCCCGTCGTGCTCGTCGCGGACCTCACCGACGAGTTCCTCGACGATGTCCTCCAGGGTGACGACTCCGGCCGTGCCGCCGTACTCGTCGACGACCACGGCGATCGGCTGGTCGCTGCGCAACTGCTCCAGCAACGGCTGGACGGGCAGGGTCTCCGGTACGAGGAGCGGGGCCACCGCGATCCGGCCGACGGGGGTGCGCAGCCGCTCGTGCCCGGGCACCGCCAGTGCGTCCTTGAGGTGGACCATGCCGACGACCTCGTCGAGCCGCTCACGGTAGACGGGGAAGCGCGAAAGGCCGGTGGCACGGGTGAGGTTGAGCACGTCCTCGGCGGTCGCCGAGGACTGCAGGGCGCTGACCCGCACCCGCGGGGTCATCACATGCTGGGCGGTCAGCTCGCCGAGGGACAGGGTGCGCACGAACAGGTCCGCGGTGTCCTGCTCCAGGGCTCCCGCCCGCGCGGAGTGGCGGGCGAGGGAGACCAGTTCATCGGGGGTACGGGCGGACGCCAGCTCCTCCGTGGGCTCGACGCCCAGCGCCCGTACGAGCCGGTTCGCGACGGTGTTGAGCAGCGCGATGACCGGCCGGAAGAAGCGGGAGAAGGCGTGCTGCGGGCCTGCGACGAAACGGGCGACCTGGAGCGGCCGGGAGACCGCCCAGTTCTTCGGCACCAGTTCGCCGATCACCATCTGGACGGCGGACGCCGTCAGCATGCCGACGACCACGGCGACGCCGGGCACGGCGCCTGCGGGGAGTCCGGTGGCCGCGAAGGGCCCGGCCAGCAGCCGGGCCAGGGCGGGTTCGGCGAGCATACCGACCACCAGGGAGGTGATGGTGATGCCGAGCTGGGTGCCGGAGAGCTGGAAGGACAGCTCGCGCAGCGCCTTCACCACGGTGCGGGCCCGGCGGTCACCGCCGGCCGCGGCGCGCTCGGCCTCGGGCCGTTCCACGGTGACGAGTCCGAACTCGGCGGCCACGAAGAAGCCGTTGGCGAGAATCAGAACGAAAGCCGCGGCGAGCAGCAGAAGGGGGAGGGTCATGCCGCCGCCTCAACGAGAGGGGCGGCGCAGGTACTACAGGACGATCCGTCCATTGCCGGGGGGTGTCACTCCTCGGTTAGCAGGTGGCCCCGCGGCTCGCGTATGCGTGCGGCCCGGGTGGGTGCGGGGCGGGGCGCGCCCACCGCGCCGCCATAAGACAGAGTAATCATTCGGAATTTGCCTGCGAAGGCGCCCGGGCCGAGAGCTGTGCGACAGGGCCCCGGGCGGCGCCCGCTCAGCCCTCGGACGACCCTGTGCCGTGGGCCTCCGCGAGGGCGCGGAGCGTACGGGCGTCTCTGATGGCCTGTGCCCGTGCGATACCGGGCTGGATGCCCATCGCGGGCAGGCTGGTGCCGTCGGCCAGGTCCAGATGGACCCAGGGGTCGCCGGGGCGGAGGTTGACCCGCAGGACCTCCGCCCACTCCAGGCGGCGCCTGGTCGTCAGATTGACCACGGTCACACCGCCGTGGTCGGCGACGACCTTGGGGCGGCTGAGCAGCAGCAGCACCAGGAAGAACAGCACCCCGGTGGCGATGAAGGTGATCCGCTCCCCCGGGCTCAGCGTGGGCAGCAGCAGCGCGATCACGGTGAGGACGGCGAGCAGTGCCACCCCGACGGTGAGCAGGACGACCCGGGTACGGGTCGGCCGGAAGGTGACGGGGAGCACGGGGAGCTCGGGCTGGGGCGCGGCGGCGGACACGGGTCGGTCTTCCTCGTTCGGTGAACGGCGGACAGCGGAGATCGGGCGGGGCGGACGGGGCCGGGGGGACGACGGCGGCTCAGAGGCGGCAGGCGTGGATGCCGGTGGTGAGGATCGCGCGGGCGCCGAGGTCGTAGAGCTCGTCCATGACCCGCTGGGCGTCCTTGGAGGGCACCATCGAGCGGACGGCGACCCAGCCCTCGTGGTGCAGCGGGGAGACCGTGGGTGACTCGAGGCCGGGGGTGAGGGCGACGGCGCGCTCGACCTGCTCGACGCGGATGTCGTAGTCCATCATCACGTAGCGCCGGGCGACGAGGACACCCTGCATACGGCGGAGGAACTGCTGGACCTTGGGATCGTCGGCGGGTGCCCCGGTGCGCCGGACGACGACGGCCTCGGAGCGCAGGATCGGCTCGCCGATGATCTCCAGACCGGCGTTGCGGAGGGTGGTGCCGGTCTCCACGACATCCGCGATGATCTCGGCGACGCCGAGCTGGATGGCGGTCTCGACCGCGCCGTCGAGCCGTACGACGGAGGCGTCGACGCCGTTGTCGGCGAGGTGCTGGGTGACCAGCCCGGAGAAGGAGGTCGCCACCGTCATACCGCCGAACTCGGTGACGTCCTTGGCCGTGCCCGGACGGGTCGCGTAGCGGAAGGTGGACCCGGCGAAGCCGAGCTGGAGGATCTCCTCGGCGTCCGCCCCGGAGTCCAGCAGCAGATCGCGCCCGGTGATGCCGATGTCGAGGCGGCCGGAACCGACGTAGACGGCGATGTCACGGGGGCGGAGGAAGAAGAACTCCACGTCGTTGTCGGCATCGACGAGGACGAGCTCGCGGCGGTCCTTGCGCTGCTTGTAGCCGGCCTCATGCAGCATCGCCGACGCAGGCTCGGACAGTGAACCCTTGTTGGGGACGGCGATGCGCAGCATGGAGCGGTTCCTTCACTTTCGGGCGTTGTGCCTGGTTTCTGGGGGTGAAAGCGGCGCGAGGGAGGGGCGGCTGCGCCCCCGCCCTCGTCGCGGCTCAGAGATGAGCGTATACGTCGTCGAGGGAGATGCCCCGGGCGACCATCATCACCTGCAGGTGGTAGAGGAGTTGGGAGATCTCCTCTGCGGTGCGGTCCTCGCCCTCGTGCTCGGCGGCCATCCACACCTCGGCGGCCTCCTCGACGACCTTCTTGCCGATGGTGTGCACACCCGCGGCCACCAGCTCGGCGGTGCGGGAGGTGCTGGGGTCGCCGGTGGCGGCCTTGTGCTGGAGCTCGGTGAAGAGCTCCTCGAATGTCTTGTTCGCCATGGTGCCCTTAACCTACCGGGTCCGCTGCGGACGGCGCTCAGCGCCCGCCGGGCCGCCGGTCAGCGCCATGGCTCGGCGACGGTACGCAGGGTGGCGGCGGTGGCCACGGCCGCGGTGACGGCTTCGTGGCCCTTGTCCTCCTTCGAGCCCTCCAGCCCGGCCCGGTCGAGGGCCTGCTGCTCGTCGTCGCAGGTCAGCACCCCGAATCCAATGGGGACTCCGGTGTCGACGGAGACCTGGGTCAGGCCCTGGGTGACGCCCTGGCACACATAGTCGAAGTGCGGCGTGCCGCCGCGGATGACGACACCGAGGGCGACGACCGCGTCGTATCCCCGGCCGGCGAGGACCTTGGCGACGACGGGAAGCTCGAAGCTTCCGGGGACGCGCAGCAGCGTCGGCTCGTCGATGCCCAGCTCGTGCAGGGCCCGCAGTGCGCCGTCGACAAGGCCGTCCATGACCTTCTCGTGCCACTGCGCGGCCACCACGGCCACACGCAGGTCGCCGCAGTTCTTGACGGACAGTTCGGGGGCGCCCTTACCGCTCACTTCTCTCCTCGGTGCTGATCGGTGCCGGCCCGGTTCCGGTGGGGTTCCGGTGGGTTCGCGGGCCCGGCGTGTTCTGGTGCTGGTGTGCTCACTGGTTGCGGCAGGCGGTGGGGGGTCCCCCCAGCGAGGCGAGGGGGAGCTCGCCGTCCAGCCACGGCAGTTCGTGCCCCATCCGGTCCCGCTTGGTGCGCAGATACCGGAGGTTGTGCTCGCCCGCCTCGACGGGCATCGGCTCGCGGCCGCTGATGCGGAGCCCGTGCTGGACGAGGGCGGCGGTCTTCTCGGGGTTGTTGGTCATCAGCCGCAGGCTCCGTACGCCCAGGTCGGCGAGGATCTGGGCGCCCGCGGCGTAGTCGCGGGCATCGGCGGGCAGGCCGAGTTCCAGGTTGGCGTCGAGGGTGTCGCGGCCGCGCTCCTGGAGCTCGTAGGCACGCAGCTTGGACAGCAGCCCGATGCCGCGGCCCTCGTGCCCGCGCAGATAGATCACCACGCCGCGGCCCTCGGCGGTGATCCGCCGCAGCGACTCATGGAGCTGGGGGCCGCAGTCGCAGCGCAGCGAGTGGAAGATGTCGCCGGTGAGGCACTCGGAGTGCACCCGTACGAGCACGTCCTCGCCGTCGCCCATCTCGCCCTGGACGAGGGCGATGTGCTCGACGCCGTCGACCGTGGAGCGGTAGCCGTACGCCTGGAAGTCGCCGAAGGCGGTGGGCAGCCGGGTCTCGGCCTCGCGCCGGACGGTGGGCTCCGCGGACCGGCGGTAGGCGATGAGGTCCTCGATGGAGATGATCGACAGTCCGTGCTTGCGGGCGAAGGGGACCAGCTCAGGCAGCCGCATCATCGTGCCGTC
>NZ_JBQQBW010000220.1:0-3223 GCF_052245415.1 Streptomyces sp. 8N706
GGCCAAGGTAATGGAACCGTAAAGCTGGTTCGATCGTTATCCGGTGCATGACCGCTATGACCCCTGGCTCGAACATTCCGCTCTCCGTCCCGCGCGTGGTGGTGGACGTCCAAGCCCCGGTGCGGCTCGACGTATCGGGTCTTCTGCTCACCGCTGACGGCAAGGTGCGCTCGGATGACGACTTCGTCTTCTACAACCAGCCCGCCGGTCCGGGGGTGACCCACCGGGCCGGCGGTGGCGCCGGGCCGGACTCGGTCACCGTGGACACCGCGGCCGTACCGTCCGGTATCGAGAAGGTGGTCGTCACCGCGAGCCTGGACGCCCCCGGTGCGACCTTCTCGGGGACGGAGCCGACGGCGACGATCCGTAACGCCGACGACGGCAGCGTGTTGGCCACCTTCACCCCGCCGCGGCTCGGCCCGGAGACCGCGCTCCTGGTCGTGGAGGTCTATCGCAGGGCAGGCGCCTGGAAGGCCCGTGCGGTCGGACAGGGGTACGCCAACGGGCTCGCCGGGATCGCGACCGACTTCGGAGTGAGCGTGGACGAGCCCGCCACGCCGGCCGCCGCCGCCCCGCAGCCTCCCACGGAGCCCGTCGTCCCCCCGCGGCCGGCGGCGGCCCCGGCCGCTCCCGCCGCGCCGCCCGCGCCCGCCGCCCCCGCGCCGGGAGCAGGCAAGATCAATCTCGACAAGGGCCGGGTCAGCCTCCAGAAGAACCAGACCGTCTCCCTGGTCAAGGGCGGCCGGCCGCTCCTCACCTCGGTACGTATGGGCCTCGGCTGGGAGCCCGCCTACCGCGGCAAGGACATCGACCTCGACGCGTCCGTCATCGCGTACGGCCCCGACCGCAAGAAGATCGACGCCTGTTACTTCGGCAAGCTCGCCATCCTGAACGGCGCCATCCAGCACTCCGGGGACAACCTCACCGGCGAGGGCGGTGGCGATGACGAGGCCATCACCGTGCACCTCGGCGGTCTGCCGGAGAACGTCACCGGGCTGGTCTTCACGGTGAACTCCTTCTCCGGGCAGCGGTTCACCGAGGTCGCCAAGGCCTACTGCCGGCTGCTCGACGCGGGATCCGGCGAGGAGCTGGTGCGCTTCGACCTGACCGGCGCCGAGTCGCGTACGGGCGTGCTGATGTGCAAGCTCATCCGCCAGTTCTCCGGTGAGTGGGAGATGACGGCATTGGGGGCCTACGTCGATTCCCGCACGGTGCGCGGCATGGTGAAGCCGGGCGGGCAGGCTCTCTGACCCCGGCCGGGCCGCCGGGCTCGCTCCATGAGACGAGCGCGGCGGCACGCCGGGGCCCTTGCGCGGCGGTCGGCCGGGGCCCTGGGACGGCGCGAAGGCACTGGTCCTGCGGACCACGTCCGAAGCCCCCTGCACCGAGACCGGCGAGGACGTCGGGGCGGCGGCCTGTGATCCGCCGGTCCGCCCGGACGCCGATGCCGGATCTCCTGCCCCGCCGTCCCCTTCACGTACGACTTCCCGTACGACTTCGCGTACGAGGGGACCGGCTGCCCGACTGCTCCCAGCTCAGGCCTGACGCCGCCACGGCCCGGTGATCGCCAGCATGATCCCCGGATCCTGGATGTTGGCGAACAGCGTCCGTCCGTCGGGCGAGAACACCACACCCGTGAACTCGCTGAACTCCTGCTCCCGTTCGGTGCCGATATTGAGGTCGTTGCGCGCGATGGGGTAGGTCCGGCCGCTCTCCGTGGCCCCGAAGAGGTGCTGGATACCCTCGCCGTCCTCGGCGATGATCAGTCCGCCGTACGGAGAGACCGTGATGTTGTCCGGGCCGTCGAAGGCGCCGTCCTCACCCGGGTTCTTGTTGACGCCGAGCAGCACCTTGAGGGTCAGGGTCCGGCGGCGCGGGTCGTAGAACCAGACCTGGCCGTCGTGCCGGCCCGGGCTCTCCTCACGGGCGTAGGAGGACACGATGTACGCGCCGCCGTCCGCCCACCACATGCCCTCGAGCTTGCGGCCCCGGGTGACCGCGCCGTCGTCGAACTGCTTGCGCACCGGCACCGTCTTCGCGTCCCGGTCGGGCACATCGACCCAGTCCACGCCGTAGACGGTGCCGGTCTTCGTGGCCCGCGCGAGGTCGTCGACGAACCGGCCTCCCGAGTCGTAGCACTTCGGCGCCTGGAGCACACCCGCGTCGTCGGCCAGGGTCCGCAGCCGCCCGCGGCCGTGCCGGAAGCCCTGCGGCGGCACCCAGCGGTAGAACAGGCCGTTCGGGCCGGAGGCGTCCTCGGTCAGGTACAGATGGCCGCGCCGGGTGTCGACGACGACGGCCTCGTGCGCGTAGCGCCCCAGCGCTTTGATCGGCTTCGGGTCGCGGTTGGCGCGCCGGTCGTGCGGGTCGACCTCGAACACATAGCCGTGGTCCTTGGTCATGCCGTGCTCGCCGGCCTTGTCCTCGTTCTCCTCGCAGGTCAGCCAGGTGTCCCACGGGGTGCGCCCGCCCGCGCAGTTGGTGGACGTACCGGCGATGCCGACCCACTCGGCGACCTGCCCGTGGCGGTGCACCTCGACGACCGTGCAGCCGCCCGAGGCGGCCGGGTCGTAGACGAGCCCCTCGGTCAGCGGGACGGGGTACTCCCAGTCGGACCGCGGCCCCTTGAGCTCATGGTTGTTGACCAGCAGGGTCACACCGCGCGGGCCCTCGAACGTGGCCGTGCCGTCGTGGTTGGAGGGGGTGGACTCGCCCGACTCCAGCTCGGTGACGCCGCTGCGGGTGATGATCCGGTACGAGAAGCCCTCGGGGAGCGCGAGGATGCCGTCCGGGTCGGCCACGAGCGGACCGTAGCCCGCCTCCCGGCCACCGCCGAAACGCTCCGCGCCCTCCTCGCCGGTGTCCCCGGCCTCCGACCCGAGAGCACCGGGAGCGGTACCGAGCACACCGACGCTGCCGGCGAGCGCGACCCCCGCTCCGGTGTAGGCCGAGCGCTTCGCGAAGTCCCTACGGGTCAACGGCATCATCGTCTCCTGAATGGCCGGATCTATCCCCTGGTCTGCCGCATCCACGCTGCCGCGCTCCGTCGAACAGCGGTTGAACGCGACACGACCACGGGGGGACCGATTACCGGAACCGTCCCGTCGGACCGTCCATGCTCCCGTCACCGGAAGGCCGGAGAACCGCACCCGGATGGGGACAAAGCCGATTCTCCCGAGCCGACCGCGATATCGCAGGACGGCTCGCGAGATCACCACGACGG
>NZ_JBQQBW010000221.1:0-3174 GCF_052245415.1 Streptomyces sp. 8N706
GCTCACCGACGACTGGAGGAGATCGCACGTGCTCATTCCCCGCCCACGCCGCCGGATCGGCCGGCCCCGGCCCATGCGCCCCGGCCCCCGCTACCCGCACCGTCCCCACCGGCTGCCCGGCGCCTGGAGCAGGTGATGGACGGCCAGGAGGAGGACCTGGTCGACGTCGACCTGTATGACGACAGCTCCTTCCCGGAGTTCCGGTTCCGGCAAGCACCCAAGGGGCTTGTCACCCGACGCCAGTTACGGGCGATGAACCTCAGCCCCGGGGGCCAGGAGCCCGTCGCACAGCTGATCTGGCGTAACGGCAAACGCAAGGCGTGGCTCTACCGCGTCGACCTGGCGAAGCCGAAGAGGAAGCCGACGCTCGCTCAGGAATGGGCGCTGGACCGGGCGATGGCCGCGAGGCAGACCTGTCCGAAGTGCCATCGCCGCTACCACTACTGCCTGCCTCTGCGCACCCAGGGCTGTTGCAAGCAATGCAACGACGGCATCCCGGCCGACCCCCGTAGCTACATCGCTCCCACGGCTCCGGTCACGCACCGGCTGGCCGCCTGACACAGAGGAGAGACCCCTACCCATGGCCGTCACGGTCCCCGCTTCCGATACCGACAAGAACCTGGACACCGCTTGCGCCTCGGTCGTCAGCGAGATCGCCCGCACGGACGGCAAGGCGTCCTTACTACTGGCCTTCAACGGCGCCGTCCTCGCCGGACTCGCGTCCGTCGCCGACAAGGAACTGCCGCTGCCGGCCAAGGTCTTCGGCACGCTCACCGTCCTCGCCCTGGTCGCCGCCGCTGTACTGCTGCTCCTGGTCGTCAGGCCCCGGCTCAGTGGCAGCGACCGGGCGTCCTTCCCCTACTGGGCGCGGATCGAGGAAGACCAGATCCGCGCCTGCATGGAGGGAGACACCCGGGCGGCCCGCATCCGGGTCCTGTCTGTCCTCGCAGTCCGCAAGTACAGCCAGCTGCGGCGCGCGGTCGACCTCAGCCTCGCCGCTCTGGCCCTGCTCCTGGTGGCCGCCGCCGGCACCGTGCTGTGATGGCGGCGGCCACGATGCCCCGCACCCGCGTCGACCGCATCCGCGCTGCGGTCGGGATCGCCCAGCTCACTCTGCAGCAGATCGAGGACGACCTCACCGGCGACATCGACGCGCTCCACGACGAAGCCGACCCGCCCGGCGGCGTCTTCGGCTCCTTCGCGCAGCTGCTCACCGTCACCGCGCAGCGAGCCGAGCAGCTTGAGCCCGACCGCGACGGCGACGCCTCGTGCCCGCTGCACGAGGCCGCCGCACTCGTCATCGACGACGCCGGCCAGCGCATCCACTGGGCCGCGCGCGCCCTCGTCCCGCAAGGAGACTCTGAATGACATCGCTGATCTACCCGGAGCTGCCGGAGAACGGTTTGGTCGTGCTGATCGGTGCCTCCGGGGCCGGTAAGAGCACGCTGGCCAGCACCTGGCCCGCCTCTCAGGTCCTCTCGCTCGATGCCCTGCGGGGCGCTGTCAGTGACGACCCCGGATGCCAGGAAGCGACCGCCGACGCCGTCGACGCCCTGCACCTGCTCCTGGAGCGCCGGATGGCCCGGAAGCGCAACACGATCGTGGACGCAACGAATGTCGAACGGTCTGCCAGGGCACCTCTGGTCGCCGCCGCCAAGCGGCACGGCATGCCCGCCATCGCGGTCATCGTCGCCACGCCGACCTCCGTCTGCGTCGACCGGCAGCGCCCGCGCCCAGCCAACCGAACCGTGCCCGACGATGTGGTGCTCGCCCAGCACAAGGAGATGGTCCGCTCCCACCAGTTGCTGAGCAGCGAGGGATTCAACGAGGTCGTCTTCGCCGACAGCCTGTACCAACTGGAGCCGCACCTGCGGCGCCTGAGCGAGGCCCGGATCGTCGACCTCGGCCTGGACGGCAGCGAGGGCCTGGGTGACCTGCTCCTGCCCCGCCGCTTCTTCGGCTCGGAGATCTTGCCGCTGTGGCGCTGGAAGCCGGGCTCCGACCTGGCGGGCGGTGACCGCGTCGCGGAGATTCGCCTTGGTCAGCAGTACCTCACCCTCGCCTTCCGCGAGGACGTCGACGGCGAGGGCGACGTCGGCTTCGACGTGCTGCTGCCCTGCCTGGTCGACCCCGAGTGCGACGGGTACGCGTGGGCGCCGGTCTACAGCATCACCTGTCTGCACCGCGCCCTGACCGGTGATATGGACAGCGACCCGGACATCATTTGCACTGTCCACGGCCCGCACGAGGACGAGGACCAGGACGACGATCCCGAAGGCCGCGCCGACATCGAAGCGCAGGCCGTGGAGGCGGTCCGCGGATAAGCACCCCACCACCGCAACCGCACCCCTGCGCCCCGTCCGAACTCCCGGCCCGGGGGTATCTGGGCGCAGGGCTGCCCGAGTGCCACCTGCCCATCCGGGGCGGGACCGCTGGCCTCGCCGCGTACCGCCGCATCGTCCACACCCACAGCGGCGGCCCGCGCACCGCTGAGAGGCTGTGGTGCACGAGCGCCCGGGCGCATGGTGCACGAGCGGAACCGCTCAGCTGCAACCGCACCTCACGCCAGCCCTTCAAGGCTCCCCCAGCACGGCGGAGTTGGGCCCTGACCAGGGCAGATGCACCGACTCATGTTCGTTCACCGCGGTCCGGCTCATGCACCACACGGTGTGTTGTAGAGCTGTGATCTTCGGCCCGGGCTGGTGGTGAAGGCCGATCGGTTCCGTGGAGCAATGAAGAGCTCCGCTCGCACGACAGCACCTGCGAATGCGACGTCGCCCGGCTCGCCACGCACGTCCGCTCGCCGCTTCCCCTCCCCGCGCCCCCTGTCGCCCTCGCGGCGGCCGCGGGCCTCCAGTCCCGGCCGCCCCGAGGCACCCCATCCCTCCGAGCGAAGGAGAACTTCGTGACCCTGCCGGACAACCCCACCGCTCTCCAACGCCTCGCCCGCGCCCGGTGCCGCACGTGCGCGCCCGCCGCGCACCACTGACGGGCCCGCGTACCGCCCCGAACCATCGAAAGGAAATACCGCATGTCTCGTACCGCCGCCCAGTTCCTGACCCGGCCGCTGCGGTGGCTCCAGGCCCGCTGCGCCCCGACTGCCGACACAACGGTCGTACTGGGCGACACCGACGCACTCCCGCTGCCCTACAACGACCCGTACTTCGGGCTGCT
>NZ_JBQQBW010000222.1:0-3167 GCF_052245415.1 Streptomyces sp. 8N706
CCCCCCAACAACTCGAAGCCTTGCGCACGGCCCGTGCGGAGCGCGCCCGGCGTCTGCGCGCCGAGGTGAAAGCCGCCGAGACGCTGCGCCGAAAGCGGTTCGCTCCGGCCACCACGGCCGAGCCCGCCCAGCGGCTGGGAGCCCTCACCGCCGCCCAGGCCGGGCATGAACTGGCCGCCATCGAGCACACCGACGCCTCGAAGCTGGCGCTGCCCGACCTCATCCCGCCCGCCGCGCCCCCGGCCGAGTGGCGCACCCCGCCCTCCCTCGCCACCAGCGCCACGCCCAGCCGACGTGCTTCCATCCCGTCCGAACCTGCCCCCGACGGCCCGCCCGGACGGGCCGCAGACCCTGCTCAAGACGGAGACGCCTCGTGACCGCGGCCACCTACCAGTACGTCGACTTGCCGGATGCGTCCGTGGTCACCACCCGCGCCCTGCTCACTGCCCGAGAGAACATCACCGACACCGTCGCCGCCCGCGCCATGATGTGCATCCACGGCGGCGCCGGCTTCGGCAAGACCCTGGCGGTCAACACCTGCCTGCGCGAACTCGAACCCACCGAGGACGTCCACCGGATCACCTTCCGTGCCCGCCCCACCGCCCGCGCGGTGCGCTACGAACTGTTCACCGCCCTCGACCTGCCCGGCGAACCACCCCGCCACCCCAGCGAATTCGACCGTCTCCTCAAAACAGCCCTGGCCGAGCGTCCCCGCACGTTCCTGGTGGACGAGGCCCAGTGGCTCAACGGCGAAGCGTTCGAATACTTCCGCTACCTCTGGGACGACCCGGCCACCCGCCTCGCGATCATCTTCGTCGGAGGCGAGGGCTGTCACACCGTCCTGCGCCGCGAGCCGATGCTCTCTTCCCGCATCTTCATCTGGCAGCACTTCACCCGCCTCACCCCAAGCGAAGTCCGAGAGGCCATCCCTTTGTTCCACCCGATCTGGGCTACCGCCGACCCCGACGACATCACCTTCGCCGACCAGCACGCCGCGCACGGCAACTTCCGTAACTGGGCACGGCTGACTGCCCACGTCCGCACCGGCCTGGCCCGCACGCGACGGCCGCGGGTCGACCAGGACCTGCTGCGGTGGGCCTTCAGCCGGCTGGGAACAGCCGGATGACCGGCCACGGTCCCCGCGCGTTCCCCGGGGCTGTGCCCGTGAGCACGGCCCGGCAGGACAGGCGGTGAGGAGCATCGGCCTCCTGGACCACATCAATCCCCTCGGCGAGAGCGCCATCGAGGTCCTGGTGTGCGGCACCACCGCCTGTTCCCGGTGCCCGGCCACGAAGACGCTGCGCACCGCCGACCGCCCGCCCGTCACCGTGGTCATGGACCGCGGTGACGACGTGCGCTTCACCCGCACCGCCCTGGCCGCCCACGATCCATCGGCGGGACGCATCGTGGTCCACCCCACCGTCGCCTCCCACGACCGGCTGCTGTGGCACGACATCCTCCACGCCCTCGGCGCCGACCCGCGCAGCTGTCCACGCCCAGGTCGCGCGGCCTCGGACGAACAGGAGCGCGCGGTCCACGTCGCCCTGCAGACCACGGCCGCCTGCCGGTTGACGGTCCTGCGCGCCCACCGGATAGGGCTCGGCCTGTGGGCAGACCTGGTCCACCTGCACCGCACCACCCGCGCGGATCCGGTCCTGGTGCACCACGCCGAACTGCCCGACGACCTCGCGCACTTGCTGCGGCACTGCGATCACCGCGTCATCGACACGTTCGCCGGGATGGCGAGACTGCACCCGCCCGCGGCGGCGTCCGCGCAGTGAGTCGGGGAGCGGCGGCGAGGCTGAGCCTCGCCGGATGCGCTGGCGCGGTGTTCCGGACAGGCGGGACGGTCCCAAAGCCGGGCGGCCTGTGCCCTGTGATGCCGTCACGGCAGGGTGCTCCGGTCCCCAGAAGAGAGAACAGAACAATAATTCGTTGTTTCGTTGTCGAGGGGCGGTAGAGTGGCGGCATGGCACGCGACTCCCGCGAAAAAGCCCGTGACCGGTTGTCCGCGCTGGCGGATGTTCCTGCGGCCGGCACCACGGCGGCGCGTCGTCTGGAGCAGGACGCGGCACTGCTGGGGCGGCTGCTGGCGGCAGCCGCCGGCGATCAGGACAGCGGTCGGCAGGCGCCTGACGTCCTCCCGGACGATGTGGGCGCAGCACTCGGCTTGTTCGAGGAGATGCGGGAACAGCTCCATCGACTGGAGACGCAGGTCGTCATCGAGGCCCGGCGCCGGGGCATGGACTGGCGGCAGATCGCCCAGCACCAGGGCCTGAACTCCTCCCAGGCCGCCTCGCAGCGCTATCAGCGGCTGATGACACGGCTCGAAGAGATCCGTCAGGGCGTCAGGTAGCGGAGAAAGAGAAGCAGATGACAGACCAGCCCGAGGAACTGTTCGCGGCCGTCGACTCGCTGCTCGCCGCTGTCGACGGCGGCACGGTGCTGCCCGCCCCGGCCGAGCGGGTGCGGCTGCGGGAGGCCGCCGGGCTGACCCAGGCCGCCGTCGCCCAGGCGCTCGGGGTGCGCGTACCGAGCATCACCGCGTGGGAGGCAGGCCGGGCCGAGCCGAAGGGAGAGCGCCTGGAGGCATACCGCAGACTGCTCGAGGGTCTCGCGCACCGCTATCCCGCCCCCGCCACGCACCCTGGCAGCGGGCCCGCGGCCCAGCCGCCGCCACCCCCACTCCCGCAGCCGGCCCCGGGCCGGGCAGCGGGCGAGGCTGCACCGCCGGTGCGCTCCCCGTACCAAGAAGAAGCCCTGGACACGACCTCCGCCCCTGCGCCTTTTTCGCCGGCGCCGCAGGGACAGCCGTCGGCCCGGCCGACATCACGCCGCCCGGCGGCGAAGAAGGCCGCGCCGAAGAAGCAGGCGACAGTCGACCCGCGGTTCCCGCACGGGCCGCTGGCCGTGCTGGACGGCGACGGCACCGCATACTGCACGGGCGGCATCCTGCTGCAGTGCCCGGCGACCACGATCCCGCAGCTGGTCGAGTGGACCCTGAAGGAGTCGGGGATCGGCGCTGCGCGCCTGCACCGCAACGGCAAGGACTCCGACCCCCTGATCGTGCTGACCGCGTCGGCCGCCGTGAAGCTCGGACTGCCCGAGCGTCTGGAGGGCTTCGAGGCCCGCCGCTCCCTGCGCCTCGAAGAGGACCACCCGGTGGT
>NZ_JBQQBW010000223.1:0-3066 GCF_052245415.1 Streptomyces sp. 8N706
AATGCGGGGTGGTCGGGGTCGAGGAATGCAGGGTGGCTGGGGTGGGGGATTGCAGCGCGGCGGGGGCGGGGAAGTGCGGGGCGGCGGGGAAATGCGTCAACCATGCCCGGAGCAACTGCCGGGCCCCCTAAGGGTTACGCAGAGTTGGCAGATGGGTACGCAACGTGGTAGTGGCAGGGGCGTACGGAAGCGTGTGGGGGCGCAAGGGTGTTCGCCCGTAGCGGATGGAACCGCCCTGCGCTGCATGGAGTGTCACTGCTTGCGGGTAAGACTTTCCTAGTGGGGAGGGGCGACGCGCAGGTCCGGCCGGGATGGCGTTCGCCATCGGCGTACTGCTATCGAGGCTATCCGCCTGGCCTGCGGGAACATCGTCTCGCACCATCGGGTTGGAGCTGTTGTCGGCTGTTCTGGGCAGGAGGCCAAGGACGGGGTCGGCAGTTGGAATGAGCTGTCCCCCATAGCGGGACTAGCATGCGGAAGGACAGGGAGGGGATCGTCCCCGATCTTTCTGACCGCTCTGAGGAGCGATTAACGATGTTCGAGAGGTTCACCGACCGTGCGCGGCGGGTTGTCGTCCTGGCTCAGGAAGAAGCCCGGATGCTCAACCACAACTACATCGGCACCGAGCACATCCTCCTGGGCCTGATCCATGAGGGTGAGGGTGTCGCCGCTAAGGCCCTGGAGAGCCTCGGGATTTCGCTCGAGGCGGTCCGCCAGCAGGTGGAGGAGATCATCGGCCAGGGCCAGCAGGCCCCGTCCGGGCACATCCCCTTCACCCCCCGTGCCAAGAAGGTCCTGGAGCTGTCGCTCCGCGAGGCCCTCCAGCTCGGCCACAACTACATCGGTACGGAGCACATCCTGCTCGGCCTGATCCGCGAGGGCGAGGGCGTCGCCGCCCAGGTCCTCGTGAAGCTGGGCGCCGATCTGAACCGGGTGCGGCAGCAGGTCATCCAGCTGCTCTCCGGCTACCAGGGCAAGGAGGCCGCCACCGCCGGCGGCCCGGCCGAGGGCACGCCCTCGACCTCCCTTGTGCTGGACCAGTTCGGCCGCAACCTGACGCAGGCCGCCCGCGAATCCAAGCTCGACCCGGTCATCGGGCGCGAGAAGGAGATCGAGCGGGTCATGCAGGTGCTGTCGCGCCGTACCAAGAACAACCCGGTCCTCATCGGCGAGCCCGGCGTCGGTAAGACGGCGGTCGTCGAGGGCCTGGCCCAGGCCATCGTCAAGGGCGAGGTGCCCGAGACCCTCAAGGACAAGCACCTCTACACCCTGGACCTCGGCGCCCTGGTCGCCGGCTCCCGTTACCGCGGTGACTTCGAGGAGCGCCTGAAGAAGGTGCTCAAGGAGATCCGCACCCGCGGCGACATCATCCTGTTCATCGACGAGCTCCACACCCTGGTGGGTGCGGGTGCCGCCGAGGGCGCGATCGATGCCGCCAGCATCCTCAAGCCGATGCTGGCCCGCGGTGAGCTCCAGACCATTGGTGCGACGACGCTCGACGAGTACCGCAAGCACCTGGAGAAGGACGCGGCCCTGGAGCGCCGCTTCCAGCCCATCCAGGTCGCTGAGCCGTCGCTGCCGCACACCATCGAGATCCTGAAGGGCCTGCGGGACCGTTACGAGGCACACCACCGTGTGTCCATCACGGACTCGGCTCTCGTGGCGGCCGCCACCCTGGCCGACCGCTACATCTCCGACCGCTTCCTGCCGGACAAGGCGATCGACCTGATCGACGAGGCCGGCTCCCGGATGCGTATCCGCCGGATGACCGCTCCGCCGGACCTGCGCGAATTCGACGAGAAGATCGCCGATGTCCGCCGGGACAAGGAGTCGGCCATCGACTCCCAGGACTTCGAGAAGGCCGCGTCCCTCCGGGACAAGGAGAAGCAGCTCCTCGCGGCCAAGGCGAAGCGGGAGAAGGAGTGGAAGGCCGGCGACATGGATGTCGTCGCCGAGGTGGACGAGGAGCTGATCGCCGAGGTCCTGGCCACGGCCACCGGCATCCCGGTCTTCAAGCTCACCGAGGAGGAGTCCTCGCGGCTGCTGCGCATGGAGGACGAGCTCCACAAGCGCGTCATCGGCCAGAAGGACGCCATCAAGGCGCTCTCCCAGGCCATCCGTCGTACCCGTGCCGGTCTGAAGGACCCGAAGCGCCCCGGCGGTTCGTTCATCTTCGCGGGCCCCTCGGGTGTCGGTAAGACGGAGCTCTCCAAGACTCTGGCGGAGTTCCTCTTCGGCGACGAGGACGCGCTGATCCAGCTCGACATGTCGGAGTTCAGCGAGAAGCACACGGTCTCGCGGCTCTTCGGCTCGCCTCCCGGCTATGTCGGCTACGAGGAGGGCGGCCAGCTCACCGAGAAGGTGCGCCGCAAGCCGTTCTCCGTCGTCCTCTTCGACGAGGTCGAGAAGGCCCACCCGGACATCTTCAACTCGCTGCTGCAGATCCTGGAGGACGGTCGGCTGACCGACTCCCAGGGCCGGGTCGTGGACTTCAAGAACACGGTCATCATCATGACGACCAACCTCGGCACCCGGGACATCTCCAAGGGCTTCAACCTCGGCTTCGCGGCCACGGGTGATGTCCGCACCGGCTACGAGCGGATGAAGGCCAAGGTCAACGACGAGCTCAAGCAGCACTTCCGGCCGGAGTTCCTGAACCGTGTCGACGACACCGTCGTCTTCCACCAGCTGACCGAGGACGACATCATCCAGATCGTCGACCTGATGCTGGCCAAGGTGGACGAGCGGCTCAAGGACCGCGACATGGGCATCGAGCTCAGCGGCGCCGCGAAGTCGCTGCTCGCCAAGAAGGGCTACGACCCCATCCTGGGCGCCCGGCCGCTGCGCCGGACCATCCAGCGGGAGGTCGAGGACGTGCTCTCGGAGAAGATCCTCTTCGGTGAGCTGCGCCCCGGCCACATCGTGGTCGTCGACACCGAGGGCGAGGGTGAGGACAAGACCTTCACCTTCCGCGGCGAGGAGAAGTCGGCCCTGCCGGACGTCCCCCCGATCGAGTCGGCGGCGGGCGGCTCGGGCCCGAACCTGAGCAAGGACGCGTGAGCGGCA
>NZ_JBQQBW010000224.1:0-2978 GCF_052245415.1 Streptomyces sp. 8N706
CCCGCCCCCTCCCGCCGGTGGCCCCCGGCCGCTCCGGCTGGGCCTCCGCCGGTGGCCCGGTCCACTGGGCCTCTCCGTCCGGTGGCCCCCCAGGGCCCCTTGTGCCCCCGGCCGCTCCGGTTGCTCGTGCCGGTGACGGGGCCTGAGCCCTCCCTCCGGGGGCTCTGGAGGCCGCCTCTTGGGGCTTCCGCCGGTGGCCTGGGTGCTCCCCCCGTCGGTCCGGCCGGTGCGCGGGTTTGCGGCGCTCGTGAACTGCCCTGGCCGGGCACTAGATTGGGGCCGGTGCGCAAGCAGGCCGGGTCGGTGAGGGGACGAGGGCAGTACATGGATACCGAGGGCACTCACGACTCGCGCGGTACGCGTTCCCATCGAGTGCCACGGCAGTCGGCGCCCGTCGTGCCGCCGCGGCCGCAATCAGCGCCTGCGCAGGGCGACGGCGGAGCCGCGGCGGGCCAGGCGTTCCTCACCTGGCTGCGGACCCCCCGGACCGAGGCCGAGCCCGGCATCTGGACGTACGCCCACCGGCCCAAGCCCCCCGAGGAGCCGGACCGGACCCCCGGCCGTCAGCTGGTCAGTGGTGCCCTGATCGCGTTCCTCTGCGGGTGGCTTCTCTGGTCCCTGTGCTGGAACGGCTATCTGGGCAGCTACTGGCTGTGGCCGCTGTTCCTGTTCACCCCCGACTCCTGGCGGGAGGCCGGCGGCGAGCAGATGGCGTACGTCTGGGCCTCGTACATCTACTACGGTCTCTTCGCGCTGCTGCTGGTGGTGGTCTTCGGGCGGCTCGGCCGGTTGCCCGAGATCTGGCGGCGTTACGGGGCGCGGGCGCTGCACCGGGTGTGGGACGAGTCCTCCGCCCCGCAGCCCGTGCGGCCGCAGAGCGACCCGGCGGCCTGGCCCGAACTGCGGGAAACCGGTGCGGCCGCCGTCGCCGACCGGCTCGCGGAGGAGGCCCGTGCCGGGCGGATGAACGATGTGGACCACGCCCGGATCCATCGCGCCTGGCAGTCCGTACGGGCGCGGCCGGGGCGGCTGGAGGCCTTCGTCGACACCGTGCGGCGCGAGGGGGCCGCTGCGTGTGCCCACCCGTCCGGCAGGCGTGACCTGCCGGTCCGCATCGGCCGTCATGACCTTCTCGCCCGGCAGGTGCGGATCGGTGCCGCGGTCGACGATCTGCGCAACCCGTACCGGTACCGGGGCACCGGGTTCGCCCTGGACCCCGCGCTCCTGGGGACCTCGCTGCTTGCCGTCGGCCCGCCAGGTTCCGGGAAGACCGCCCAGGTGGTGCGGCCCGTGCTGGAGTCGCTGTGTCTTCAGGCGCTCGCCGGACAGGCCGCGGTCGTGGCCGTCGGGGCGGCGGGGGCCGGGCTCGCGCCCGACGACGCGTTCGATGTGGTGATCAGGATCGGCCAGCCGGACTCGGAGTACGACCTCGATCTCTACGGCGGCACCACCGACCCCGACGAGGCGGCCGGTGTCCTCGCCGAGGGGCTGCTCGGCGACCTGGCCGCGACGAACCCCGCCGCGGACATCCGCCGCGCCGCCACCGCGCTCGCCCAGCTCCTCGGGCCCTACCGCGCCGTCCACGGCCGCTTCCCGTCGGTGCCGGAGCTGAGGGAACTGCTCGACGGTTCGCCGGAAGCGCTCGGTGAGCTCCGTACCGCGCTCGCGGGGCAGGCCACACAGCTGCGGGAACTCGACGCCCGGGAGCGGCAGTCGGAGCGTCCGGGCGATGTGGGGGCGCTGCTCGCCGACCGGATCTCGCTGCTCGACCGGCCCGCCTTCGCCGGGTTCTTCGACCCGGCCGGTGGGGCCCGGCTGTTCTCCCTGCGCTCCCTCGAACACCCGCTGCGGGTCCGTATCGATCTGCCGGAGCGGGGCCACGCCGAGGCGTCGAGGATGCTGGCCCGCCTGGTGCTCGCCCAGTTCACCGAGTGCGCGGCGGCACGGGCGGACCGGTCGCTGTTCGCCTGCCTCGTTCTCGACGACGCCACGCACACCATCACCGCGGAGTCCCTCCGAGGTGTCCAGCGGCTCCGCTCGGCCCATGCGGGGACCGTTCTGACGCTGCGGACCCTCGAGGACGTACCCGAGGCGCTCAGGACCGCGACGCTCGGCGCGGTCGGCTGCCGGATGGCTTTCGCCGGGGTGACGACCTGGGACGGGGCGCGGTTCGCGGAGGTGTGGGGCAAGGAGTGGGTGGAGACGCGCGATGTCACCAACCGCCAGATCATCGCGGACGAGCCGTTCACCCGGCTCGTGCACACGGTGCGGCGGCTCGTCACCGGGCGGGCCGTGACGGCCGAGTCCGTGACCGTACGGAGGGTGGAGCGGGAGCGCTGGTCCGCCTCCGAGCTGGCCCACTCGGTGCCGGCGGGGCACGCGGTGCTGTCGCTGACCACGGTCCGCGGTGATCACGCCCCGCCGCTGCTGGTGGACCTGCGGGCCTGACCCGGTGCCGGGAATTCGTCCGCTGAGGCAGAATCGACATGAGCCGTTCGTACGGGACGGCGAAGTCGTCGCCTGAAGGTGCCATGCCTCCCACGCTCGCCTCTCTTGTCCACCACTCCGCGCTCAAGCTGGGCGTCCGCGCCGGAGAGGAGCGCCTGGAGACCGCCGTGCGCTGGGCGCATGTGAGCGAACTCGACGATCCGGTGCCGTACATGGAGGGCGGGGAGCTGCTCCTCACCACCGCCATGAAGCTCGACGCCGAGGACGAGGAGGCGATGCGCCGGTACGTCCGGCGGCTCGTGGGCGCCGGTGTCGTGGGGCTCGGGTTCGCCGTCGGGGTCAACTACGAGGACATACCGCGGGCCCTGCTGGGGGCCGCGGAGGAAGCGGGCTTCCCGCTGCTGGAGGTGCCCCGCCGCACCCCGTTCATAGCGATCAGCAAGGCGGTCTCCGCCGCCATAGCGGCGGACCAGTACCGGGCCGTGACGGCGGGCTTCGAGGTCCAGCGGGAACTGACCCGTGCCGCGTTG
>NZ_JBQQBW010000225.1:0-2825 GCF_052245415.1 Streptomyces sp. 8N706
GCGTGCAGATCGTTCACGACCGGCTTGACCCCGACTGGGTGACGGCCGACGCCGACGGCGAGGACAGCGCCCAGGAGGCCGTACGGGCGGAGATGGCGCGCCCGTACGACCTGACGACCGGCCCGCTGGTCCGCGTCCTGCTCGTACGCCTCACCGCCGACGAGCACGTCTGCGTCCTGGGGATGCACCACATCGTCACTGACGGCTGGTCCATGGGCGTCATCGCCCGCGAGCTGGGCGAGCTGTACACGGCCCGGACCGAGGGGCGACCGGCCCGCCTGCCCGAGGTCACCGTCCAGTACCCGGACTTCGCGGCCTGGCAGCGTGGGCGGCTGGAGGGCGGCGGACTGTTCGACCAGCAGCTTGCCTGGTGGCGGGAGCAGCTGAAGGGCATCACCCCGCTCGAGCTGCCCACCGACCGGCCCCGGCCCGCGGTGCGCTCCTCCGCCGGAGCGGTGTACGGCTTCGAACTGCCCGCCGACACCGTCGCGGGCCTCAAGGAGCTCGCCCGCGAGCGGGGCGCGACGCTCTTCATGGCGCTGACCGCGGCCGTGAAGGCGGTCTTCGCCCGCTGGTCGGGCCAGCAGGACATCGCCGTCGGCACCTCGTCCGCCGCACGCGGCCACAAGGACCTGGAACAGCTCGTCGGCTTCCTCGTCAACACCGTCGTCCTGCGCACCCAGGCTGCCCCCGAGCTGACCTTCACCGAGCTGCTGGCCCGGGTCAAGGACACCGTCCTCGACGCGTTCGCCCACGAGGACATTCCCTTCGACAAGCTCGTCGAGGCCGTCCAGCCGGAGCGCGACCCCAGCCGCACCGCGCTCGTTCAGGCCATGGTCGTCCTGCAGAACACGCCGGCCGACACCCTGGCGCTGCCCGGCGCGACCGTCTCCCCGTATCCGCTCGACCGGGACGCCTCGCTGTTCGACCTCACCTTCGAGTTCGAGGAGCGGGACGGGCGCCTGCACGGCCTCGTCGAGTACAGCACCGAACTCTTCGACGAGCGCACCGTCGCCCGGATGACCGGCCACTTGGGCGTTCTGCTCGCCGGCGCGATCGCCGACCCGCACCGGCCCGTGGCCGCGCTCCCGCTGCTCACCGAGGACGAGCACCGGCTGGTCGCCACCGAGTGGAACGCCACCGAACTGCCCTCCGGCGACGACGCGCTCATCCACGAGCGGCTGGCCGCGCAGGCGGCCCGCACGCCCGACGCGGTCGCGGTGATCGCCGACGACGCCACGCTCACCCACCGGGAGCTGAACGAGCGCGCCAACCGGCTCGCCCACCACCTGGTCGCCCTGGGCGCCGGCCCCGGCTCCCCGGTCGGCCTGAGCGTCGAGCGCGGCTCCGCCACGGCGGTCGGCCTCCTTGGCATCCTCCGGGCGGGCGCCGCCTACGTCCCGCTCGACCCGTCCTTCCCGGACGACCGGCTCGCGTACATGCTGGCGGACTCCGGCGCCGGGATCGTCGTCGGCCAGTCCGCGGTCCGCGACCGCCTGCCCGCCGGCGACGGCCTGCGGATCGTGGACCTGGACGCGGAGCGGGACGCTATCGGACGGCTGCCCGTCACCCCGCCGCCGACCACCGTCGCCCCGCACGACCTGGCGTACGTCATCTACACCTCGGGTTCCACGGGCAACCCCAAGGGCGTCGCCGTCGAGCACCGCAACGTCCGGCACATCCTTGCCGCCTGGGGCGAGCGGTACGGTCTCGAAGACCTGAAGCCGCGCTTCCTGTCGGTGTCCAGCCTCTCCGTCGATCTCTTCTTCGCCGACCTCATCCGCTCCCTGCCCTTCGGCGGGGCGCTGATCATCGCGTCGAAGGACGTCACCACGGAACCCCCGGCGCTGCTCGACCTGATCGCCGAAACCGGTGCCACCGGCCTGGAGATCGTCCCGTCGCTGCTCAACGCTGTCCTGCAGGAGGTCGAGCGGCGCGGCGAGGCCTTCCCGCCGCTGCGGCTGATCTCCGTGGGCTCCGAGGGCTGGCGCGTCGAGGACTGCCGCACCCTGCTGCGCCGGATACGGCACGACTGCGTCGTCGTCAACGCGTACGGCGGTACCGAGGCCACCGTCGACTCGACGGTCTTCGTGCCGACCGAGGAGAGTCTGCGCGGCAGCGTGTACGTGCCCATCGGCCGCCCGCTGCCCAACACCCGCGTCTACGTCCTGGACGCGCACATGAACCTCGTCCCGCCGGGCGTGCCGGGCGAGATCTGGATCGGCGGCGACGGCGTAGCCCGCGGCTACCACGGGCGCGAGGAGCTGACCGCCGAGCGGTTCGTCGACAGCCCCTTCGTACCCGGTGACCGGCTCTACGGCACCGGCGACCGGGCACGCCGACTGGTTTCCGGGGACCTGGAGTTCCTGGGCCGCGCCGACGACCAGGTGAAGATCCGCGGCTTCCGCATCGAGCTCGGCGAGGTGGAAAGCGCCCTGCTCACCCATCCGGACGTGCGGGACGCCGTGGTGCTGGCCTGGCAGGAGGACTCTGGCCGGCGGCGCCTGGTGGCGTACGTCGTGACCGAGGGTGCCGGGGCCGAGGCACGGACCTCCGACCTGCGCGCCCATCTGTCAGGGCTGCTGCCCGACTACATGGTCCCCGCCGTCTTCGTATCGCTGGACCGGCTGCCGCTCACTCCGAGCGGCAAGGTCGACCGGCGCTCGCTGCCCGAACCGGACGTCCAGGCGAACCGGCTCGGCTCCGACTACACCGCGCCGCGCGACGCGACGGAGGAGATCCTCGCCGCCGTCTGGTCCGAGGTCCTCGGGGTGGAGAGGGTCGGCATCCACGACAACTTCTTCGACCTGGGCGGCGACTCGATC
>NZ_JBQQBW010000226.1:0-2779 GCF_052245415.1 Streptomyces sp. 8N706
CTCCCCGCCGGAACAGCGAGGTGGAGGCCAGTGTGGTGGCCGTGCCGTTGACCGGGCGGGCGCTCACGGGCAGGTTACGGCCGCCGCTGAGCGCCTGCTGGACGGCCTCGCCCAGGCCGGGGCGCGCCGGATAGCGGAGCGCGGCGAGCCGCCTCGGCACTTCCGGATCCGGGAGCAGCGCGGCGTCGGTGATGCGCCCCCAGAAGGCGGGAACGGCCACGCGCGCGTGGGCCGCCCGCAGCAGCGCGCGGGTCCGGTCGGTCCCGGTGCCGTCTCGCTCGGGCACCGGGACCGCCGGGCACTCGCCTGCCGCCTGCGCGAGCGGCAGGTCCGCCGCGGCCACGCCGGGGATGTCGGCCGCTGCGCGTACCAGCTCCAGCAGGGCGTCCGGGGGGTACGGGGCCTCGGTGCCGGGCAGCGGAGCGAGGTCCAGAAGGCGGATGAGCAGGTCATCGCCGCGGAACGCCCGCTCGGCGGCGAGTCTGAAGGCGGTGTTGTCCCAGCCGGTGGGCCAGGGGTGCCGGGCGCAGTGGTCGGCGGCCCCGGCCATGCGGTCCGCGGGGATGTCGTACATCAGGGCCACGCGGGGCTTCATCACCGGGGCCTCCGGCGGCGGGGACAGACCGGGCGTGCCCGAGGGGATCGAGGAGGTCATCGCTGCACCGCCTGGCGCGCGGCGCCCGGCCCGGGCGCGGCCAGGCGGCCGGCTGCCGCGGCGTTGAGCAGTTCGTGCTCGTCCAGTCGCAGGGCGGCCCGGCGCTGCCACACGGAGTGGGGGGTGCAGCGCAGCACGGCGTCGCGCACCCGGTTACCGATGGGATGGTCCAGGTGGTGCAGCTTTCCGAGCCCGGCCGCCTCCCTCGCGACCGCCTCCGCCGGGCCGCGCCGAGCGGCGGCGTACGTGGTGAGGGCGCTGTTGATCGAGGCGCGCTCCTTTTCGGCGCCGCCGAGCGTCGTGGCCAGACAGACCGCGTCCAACAGGGCCTGTGCCGCGCCCTGCCCCGTGACCGGCTCCATCGCGTGCGCGGCGTCGCCGAGCAGTGCCACCCGCCCGGCGTGCCAGGTGTCGCAGCCCTGCACGGTGTGCACCGCGGTGTGCAGCACCGACTCCGGCGGGGTCGCCGCCACCAGCCCGGCCGGGCCGTCCGGCAGGCCGGCCGGGACCGGGGCCGCGTCCGGTGCCTGTTCCGGGGAGGCAGTGGCGTGGGTGGCCACCCAGTAGGTGCCACCGTCCGGCAGCGGCCAGTGGCCGAAGGTGCGCCCGCGCCCCAGGTAGTGCCGGGCGGTGCCCGGGCCGGTGCCCGGCGGTCGGCCACTTTCGGCCACTCCCCTCCAGGTCCGATACGCGGCGGCCTGCGGTCGCCCGGGCAGCCCGGCCAGGCGGCGTACCGCCGACCGAAGGCCGTCGGCGCCGATCAGCACGTCGCCGGTGAAGACGCGCCCACCGGCCCTGACCGTCACCCCGGTGTCGTTCTCGGTCAGCTCGTCGACCTCGGCGCCGAAGACGATTTCCGTGCCGTCCCTGTAACGCTGCGCCGCTTCGGCCAGTGCGGAGAGCAGCAAGTGGCGGGGAACGGTCACATTGGGCGCGGTGGTCTTCCGGCCGATGGCGCCGGGAGACCACCAGGCGAGGCGGCGCCCGCTCCAGGAGGAGATCTCGAAGCGCTCGACCGGGACTCCTCCCTCTTCCACAGGCCCGGCCGCGCCCAGTGTGCGCAGCGCGAGCACCGTGTTGCTCTGTACTCCGAGGTACCCACCGACGCGGGTGAGGGCGGCCGCCCGTTCCAACACCGTGACGCGATGCCCCCGGGCGGCGAGTCCGCAGGCCGCGGCCAGGCCTCCGACTCCCGCTCCGGCGATGAGGACATGAAGGCGATCCCGAACGCGGGCCATGACTTCCCCCTCCCCGCCCCGGGGCGGTCCCGGGACGGCTGTCACATCGGCGGCCACACCGACGTGGCCTCCGCCGTCGACAGCGCCGCCACCGATGCCCATCGGCGGGCACCGATATGCGGCGACCGAGCTCGACGCCTGGGGGCGGCAGCGCCGGGTGCTGACCACCCGTAACAGTGCGACACCAGGTTAGGGAGGAGTGTGACCGCTAGTCAATGCATCTGAATCGCCAGTGATCCCCTGTCAATGTCCCGATGGGGCTGCAGCGGCTCTGTCAGGGAATCCGGGACGCAGCCGTGTCACACGCCCCCGATGCCGACCGCGCCGAGCGCCCGCCGGAGCGCCTCGAGCGCGCCCTCCGCGTTACCGGTGCGCTCCATCAGCTCGCCGGCCTGCCGCCAGGCGTCGGCAGTCTCCCGCCCGTCCGGGACGGTCCGCAGCAGGGCCGCCGCCGCGGAGGCCTCCCGCCGCGCCCCCTCCTTGTCCCCGTCCTCGGCCAGGATCGTGCCGAGCACCAGCCGGGTCCTCGCCTCCGTCAGCGTCGTGTCGGCCCCGGCCAGCGAGCCCAGCGAGGTCTCGGCCAGCTCACGGGCGCCCGCGAGGTCGCCGTCCTCCAGCGCGACGTGCGCCAGCGCGGCGGCACACCGGCCGGAGGTGACCGGGTCCCCCAGTTCGCCGAGCGCCGGCCGGCACTCCCGTAGCGCATCGAGCACCTCCGGCCGGGCCTCCGCTCGGCCGTAGAGGAACAGCGCGGCGGTGGCGCGCGCCTGGAGGCCGCGCAGGATCTGCCGCTCGGCCAGCACTACCGACTGGGCACTGTCCGCGATCCGCAGCGCCTCGGCGACCATCCCCCGCTCGCCGGCGAGCGCGGCGGCGGACAGGTGGT
>NZ_JBQQBW010000227.1:0-2411 GCF_052245415.1 Streptomyces sp. 8N706
GGGACCATCCCCGCATGCGCGGGGAGCAGACTTCGCGACCTGGGGCTTTATCGCGGGACAGCACGGGTTTCGAGCACTATCGTCGAATCCGGCAAGAGGCATGAAGAGAGCATTTAGGGAAGTATCACCGACTGCCGAAGCGGCGGCGCTTGGATACTTTGCTCCAGCCGGGTTTTGGCCCGCTGGTCATCGGCGGCGCTTCGGAATTCGGACGGCGGATCAAGGTAAGGCCTTCGTGATCGACCGGATGCCAAGCGTGGTCGTGGGTGCGAAAGGTGAAGCCCTGCTCGTTGTCCGTGGTGTGTGCGAGTAACGCGCGGCCCTGACCCGCGTATTGCTGCACCTCGTGCCATAGGGCGTCGCGGATTCTGGCCGACGGGTTGCCGATGAAGACGCCCGCGGAGATCTCCATCAACCAGCGCGTGAGGAAGCCCCTCAGCCCGGCCGGGCAGTTGGTGAGGACAATGACGGTCACCAGCTCGTCTCCTCATGCCCGTAGTTACGTCCAGCGGCGGCATCGAGACCGCTGTCAGTCTGGAGCGTGACGCGGTCTTCCTCGTCCGTCGGGCCGCTGCTTGCTTCCGCAGCGGCTGGCAGCAGAAGGCGCTTGATGTCCTGGACGCAGCGGTCCAGCAGCCCCGTCTGGTTGATGTGGTCGCGCAGAGCGCGTCGGGTGCGCGGGCCAACATCCTCATCACCTTCGGCCGCTACGTCGAAAGCCAGTGGGATGCCGATGTCGGTCTTGTAGAGGTCGGCGATGTCCAGGACGAAGGACAGCTCGTGGCCAGAGTGGATGAAGCCGCGACCAGGGCTACATCCAAGGGCGATTACCACGGCGTGGGTGATGCCGTACATGCACTGGGCGGCTGCTGTGATGGCCTGGTTGACCGCGTCGCCGCTGGTGAAGTCGCCAGGAGTGAACTGCCTGCCCCGCCATGGAACGTTGGTACGCGACGCCTGGGCACGGTAGCAGTCCTTGACGCGGCGGCCTTCCCGGCCGAGGAGTTCGTGGCGGGTGAGCCCGTCAGGGTCATCGTCTGGGAACCGCAGCCGGTACATGGCGCGCGCCACAGCCAGGCGAGAGCGCCGGTTGGCCCATTGGGTGGCTTGCGCCTCGACGAGGGTGGATGAGCGTGTAAGGGCTCGACCGCCCGCGTAGTAGCGCACGCCGTGCTCGCCCACCCAGGCGACTGCTGCTCCGGTCTCGCCGAGGACGCTCATGGCCTGGTGGGTGATGCGCGTGCCTGGGCCGAGGAGAAGGGTTCCGATGGTGGCCGAGGGGATGTGGGTGGTGCCGTCGGCGTCTTCGGCGGTGATGGCGTTGGCGTCCCGGTGCACGGTGCACCGCTCGAGGTAGACGAAGGAGAGGCGTTCGCTGGTTCGGGTGAGCTGCCGCGGGGTGAGTGCGGCGCGCTTGCCGACCGTTGTCATCGGCTCACTGGGCCGGGGCGAGGGTCATCAGTCCACAACCGTAGGCCTTGGCCCGGCCCAGGCCCTGGGTGAGCGTGCGTCGCAGGGCCTCTGGGTCGGTGATTTCGAGGCGCCCGTCGAAGGTGACGGTCACCAGACTCACTCCGCGCCGCTTCGAGGCGTTGTCGCGGGACTTGCTGAAGGACAGGGCGCGCTGGTCCCGCACGGTCAGTTGGTGCCGGTCGCCGTGGAAGTCGTATCCCTTGTGCGTCGTCCCGCCGGGCAGGAGTCGCTTCTCGGCGGGCTTCTCCGCGATGCGGAACCCGGAGCGTTCCTGACGCTCGAGCAGCCATCCCATCTGGTGGTGGGGAGTGAGGTGTGCGGTGCGCTTGGTTGGCTCACCGTCCTTGCGTCGGATGTGGTGGACCGGGTTGGCGGTGAGCCGGAACGCCCAGGTCGTGCCCTTGCTGAGGCGGTCCAGGAACGGCGCGTACGGGCGGGTCTGCCAGCCGGGGGTGTCCGGGTCGCAGGCGGCCACCGGCCAGCCCGCCTGTTCAACAAGATGGGTCAGGTCGGGCCGGGTGGGGCTGACGATGTACAGGAAGACCTCGGCCCGGGCGTTGTGGTCGAGGCGCCACAGCACCCTGGGCGTATCGGAGGCGGTCGGTAGCAGGCCGGGGAAGGCCGACATGACGGCCGCGTGCAGTGATTGGGGGGAGGAGAGCAGTCGGCGGGCTCCCGGGCGCGCGGTGTTCACGCGGAAACGGGTGAGGTACATCAGGCGCCTTCTTCTTCCAGGGAACGGAACGGATCGTGCGGCGGCACGAGGTGTGCGGCCGCACGCGTGGCCCGGGGGTTGGGCACCGTCACCGTCGTGCTGACCACGGTGCGCAGGGCGTGCCGGCGGTGTTCGGCGGCGAAGCTGAGCGGCTGGTCCCGCAGTACGTCCCCGCCGCGTTCGCCGGGTGCGGCTTCCACCTGGAGGACCAAGGGCACCTGGT
>NZ_JBQQBW010000228.1:0-2217 GCF_052245415.1 Streptomyces sp. 8N706
CTTCCTTGCCGATGGCCAGTGACAGCTGGTAGTCGGGGACGGTCACCCGGGCGGAACGGGCGGCGAGATCGATGACCTCGACCTTGCTCACCCGGGCGGGTGACAGTGCGTGCGCCACCAGTTCCGCCGGGTCGTCCGACCAGTCGACGATGTCGATCTTCTCGCCGTGGAGCTCGGCCATGACGGCCCGGACCCGGCCGCCCATCGGGCCGATGCACGCGCCCTTGGCGTTGAGGCCCGAACGGGTGGACCGTACGGCGATCTTGGTCCGGTGGCCGGCCTCGCGGGCGATGGCCGCGATCTCCACCGAGCCGTCGGCGATCTCCGGGACCTCCATCGCGAACAGCTTCTTCACCAGGTTCGGGTGCGTGCGGGAGAGCGTCACCGACGGTCCGCGCACGCCCTTGACGACGCGGACGACATAGGTCCGCAGCCGGGTGCCGTGCGCGTACTCCTCACCCGGCACCTGCTCCTGCACCGGCAGGATCGCCTCGAGCCTGCCGATGTCGACGAGGACGTTCTTGGGGTCCTTGCCCTGCTGGACGACGCCGGCGACGACATCTCCCTCGCGGCCCGCGTACTCACCGAAGGTGATCTCCTCCTCGGCGTCCCGCAGCCGCTGCAGGATGACCTGCTTGGCGGTGGTGGCGGCGATACGGCCGAACCCGGAGGGGGTGTCGTCGAACTCGCGGGGCTCCTCGCCCTCCTCGAGGTCGGCCGGGTCCTCCGTCGCCCACACCGTCACATGACCGGTGTTGCGGTCCAGTTCCACGCGCGCGTGGCGGCGGCTTCCCTCGGTGCGGTGATAAGCGATGAGGAGGGCCGCCTCGATCGCCTCGACCAGCAGGTCGAAGGAGATCTCCTTCTCCCGTACCAAACCCCGCAGGGCGCTCATGTCGATGTCCACGGCTACGCCTCCTCCTGGCTCTCGTCGTCAGCGGCCGCGGCGCTCTTCTCGGCGGCCTTGCGGTTGAACTCGATCTCCACCCGGGCCTTGGCGATCTCCGCGAAGGGGACCCGGCGGGCGGTGGGCCTGCGGCCCTTCACGCCCGGCACCTCCAGGTCGAGACCGTCGTCGTCGACAGCGGTGATCCGGGCGACCAGCTCGCCGCCGTCGGCGAGCCGGGCCTTGATGAGACGGCCGGTGGCACGGCGGTAGTGGCGCGGTTCGGTGAGCGGCCGGTCCGCGCCGGGAGAGGTGACCTCGAGGACGTACGGGGCTCCGCCCATGGCGTCCGTCTCGTCGAGCTTCTCGGAGACCGCCCGGCTCAACTCGGCGCAGGCGTCCAGCTGGACACCCGCGTCGGAGTCCACGACGATCCGGAGCACGCGCCGCTTCCCGGCCGGCGTCACATCGACTTCTTCCAGATCCAGGTCTCGCGCGGCGACGAGCGGTTCGAGCAGTCCGCGCAGCCTCTCGCTCTGGGTGGTGCTCATCCGGGTGACTCCTCGGCCGCGTGTGCTGTTGTGGGAAGGTCGCGTGTCAGGTCAAAGGGTATCCGGTCGGAGACGGTGCTGCCGTCCGCCTCCGGCGGGTGTGCGCCGAGCCGGTCGGCGATCCGGAGCGGGGCCACGGGTACGCTCGGCTCCAGCCGATCAAGGACGCCCGTCCCCGCCGGCCTCCCTCCCGCCGTCGGCCCCGCGCCCCTCGCCTCACAGGATGTGACCCGTGCCGCTTCCCACGCCGTCGGGGCCCCCGTCCGGCCCGCGCCGGAGAAGCATGCTGACCGGCGCCCTCGGCGCCGGTACCGCCGCTGTCCTGCTCAGCGGCTGCTCCGAGGGCGGCTCGGCCTCCGAGCGGGCCGAGCGGAGCACCACGGCCCGCAAGCTGCGCGCCCGGGCCGCGGAGGAGTCGGGCGACCTGCTGGACCGGTACGACGCGACCGCGAAGGCCCACCCCGGGCTCGCCGAGCGGCTGCGGCCGCTGCGGGCCGAGGTCGCCGGACACGCAACGGCCTTCGCCTCCGCCCGCCCCTCCGGATCTTCCGCGGCGGCCTCCGCCAGTCCTTCGCCGTCCGCCTCCGCCGGCGGTTCCGCGGGGCCGCCGGCGTCCGTGCCCGAGGACGAGCGGAAGGCCCTGGCGGCTCTGGCCGACGCCGAGCGCCGCACGGCCGACGCCCGGACCACCGCCCTGCTGGAGGCTCCACCGGAGTTGGCCCGCCTGCTCGCCTCGGTGGCGGCGGCGGGCGCGGCGCACGCGTATCTGCTCACGGAGGG
>NZ_JBQQBW010000229.1:0-2134 GCF_052245415.1 Streptomyces sp. 8N706
GCCCGAAGCCCCCGAAGGCCGCTCCGCCCACGTGGACGTGGCAGGCGCGGTCGTCCTGGCCGCTGCGCTGCTCCTGGTGCTGTTCCTCGCCGGCGAACGGAATCTGTGGAGCCGGCACCTCGCCGCGGCGGCGGGCCTCGCCGGCGTCGCGGTGGTGCTGCTCTGCGTCTGGGCCGTCATCGAGCTGCGCAGCACGACGCCCCTGGTCGATGTGCGGGCGGTGCGGCACCCGGCGGTCGCCGGGGCGAACCTCGCCATGTTCGTCGGCGGGATCGGCATGTACCTCCTGCTCACGCTCATCACCCGGTACGCGCAGACGCCGCACGGCGCCGGCTACGGCTTCGGGCTGACGACCTTCGTCGCCGGGCTGGTCCTCATCCCGTTCTCGGTGCTGGGGTTCGTCGCCGGCAAGCTCACGCCGCGGGTCCGGACGCGGATCGCCGACCCCCTGCTCCTGGCCGGTAGCGCCGTCGTGGTCGGCGGCGGGTTCGCCCTGTTCGCGGCGGCCCGGTCGGACCTGGCCGAACTGTTCGCGGCGATGGGCGTGCTCGGCTTCGGTGTCGGCGGCTTCTCGGCCGCGATGCCCGGCGTCATCCTGGCCGTCACCCCCAAGAGCGAGACGTCGAGCGCCATGAGCTTCAACTACGTCGTCCGCAGCGTCGGGTACTCCCTGGGCAGCGCCATCGGCGGCCTGATCCTCGCCGCGGGCACCGGCCCCGGCCACCTCTTCCCCGACGACAGCGCCTACACCACCGCGGCGCTGGTCGGCATCGGCGCCATGGCGATCACGACGCTGGCAAGCCTCGCTCTCGCCCGCCGACGCTCGTCCGAGACCAACCCGTAAGTCAGATGCACTCATCCCAACACTGGAGGTTCCATGCCCAAGGGCTACTGGGTCAGCGCCTACCGCACTATTTCAGACCCTGAGAAGCTGGCTGCTTACAACAAGCTGGCCCGTCAGGCCGTCCAGCCCTGGGGCGGCCGGACCCTCGTCCGTGGCGGTCGGGTCGTGGCGTATGACGCCGGAATCGCCGAGCGCACCGTCCTGGTCGAGTTCGACAGCTTCGAGCAGGCCGTCGCGGCGCGCGAGAGTGCGGCCTACCAGGAGGCGCTGGTCGCCCTCTCCGACGGCGTCGAGCGCGACTTCCGCATCGTCGAAGGCATCGACTGACCGAGGTCCAGTCGGATCTTCACTGAAGGACTCTGTCGGGAATCTTGAGGACGGGCAGTTAACGATCGTGACGTTGCGTCAGGCTCGTAGGAACATGCTGCCCGTGTTCCCGGGGAGCCCGATATGTCCCTCCAGCCCCAGCCCGGATCGGAGATCCCGCCGCTGACCGCGCGGGTCGCCCGCGCCAGCAACCCCCACGGCACTACCGCGATGTGGATCCGAGACCGCCTCGACGGCCTGTGGAACGACGAGGACTTCACCGCCTGGTACCCGCGCGATGGCCGCCCCGGCGAAGCCCAGCACCGCGCGGCAGGACCTGCTCGATGGCCTGCGCTACATCCGCCGCCACCGCCTCATCGGCCCGCTCGTCGCCGCCGGCGCCATCTGCGAACTCGGCCTCATCGGCACCCTCAACGTCGGCATGGTGCTCCTCAACGCCGAACGCGGCTGGGGCCCTTCCGGCTACGGCTGGATCGTCAGCAGTTTCAGCGCAGGTGCCGCGGCCAGCGCCGCGCTGCTCGCGATCGCCGGTTGGCTGCCCCGTGCCGGCCTGATGATGGCGGGGACGCTGCTCGTGGGCTGCGCGGGCGCGGCCACGATCGCGCTGGTGCCTACCCTGTGGCTCGCCGTGGTGCTGGCTGCGGTCATCGGACTGTGTGCGGGAGTCTTCGGCAGTCTGGACAACGCCCTCATACAGACGGAGGTGACCCGGCCTATCTTGGCCGGGTCACCTCCGTCGTCATGCTCACCATGGTCGGTCTCGCCCCCCTCAGCTACCCGCTGGTCAGCGCCGCTATAGGAGCCTGGGGGGCCGCCCCGGTGTTCGTCGGCTGCGGCATCTTCGCCAGCCTGGGCGTGGGCATCGCCCTGGCCTCCGAGTTGTGGGCACGCCGAACTGCCCCGGCGCCAGCCAGGCGTGACCATCTAAGCAACCCCAACCGCAGCCCCGCCGAACAGCCCGCA